>JASHSH010000140.1 GCA_030040955.1 Rhodospirillales bacterium | reverse complement strand
ATCCCGGTGAACTGGGGCAGCACCGAAGCGGCCGGCCGGCCGGCCCTGCGCTCGGCGGTCAGCAGGCGCAGCCGGAACACCGAATGTCCGGCCAGGATGCGAATCAGCTCGGCCCCGGTATAGCCGGACGCGCCGAGGATGCCGATCGAGATGTCGTTCATGCGCCGCCTTCCCGCCAAGGCCGCGCCGCCATCCCGATCACCGGGTCGCGTTGATGACCAGGTAGGTGGCGATGTCGGCCGGCTTGATCTTGACCAATCCCGGATCGCTCCCTTCGAGCGCCTTCTTCACCAGGAAATGGTTCTCCACATTCTCCATCTTCACCTTGAACACGCCCCGCGTGCTGCGCAGGCGGGGGTAGAAATTCGGGTCGATCATCTTCTCCTTGCGGGCCAGGCGCTCGACCGCGGCCTCCTCGGTCAGGCCGGCGGCCTCGCCGGTGCCCACCATCGTCCAGTCCTTGACGCCGCACACCCCGGCATTCAGCTCGGCCAGCGCCTTGTCCGGATCGGTGGCCACGCCGACGCGGTAGATGTTCTTGCCGAGCCCGACATCGGACGCCCAGTCGGCGAGCGTCTCGCTGCGCGCGACGTAGACGACGGGGACGGGTTCGCGCTTGCTGACCGGCGCGGCGGCGACCTCGCGCTTCCTGGCCCGCGCCGGCTTACGCGCCGGGGCGGGCTTCTTCTTCGGCCGGGCAGCGGAGACGCGCGTCCCCATGGAAGGTCGGATCAGCGCTTCGAGAACTGGAAGCTGCGCCGGGCCTTGCGCTTGCCGTACTTCTTGCGCTCGACCACACGCGAATCGCGGGTCAGGAACCCGCCCGTCTTGAGGGGCGTGCGCAGCTCGGGCTCGAAATAGCTCAGCGCGCGCGAGATGCCGTGGCGCACCGCGCCCGCCTGCCCGGAAAGTCCGCCGCCGACCACCGTGCAGACCACGTCGAACTGGCCCTGGCGCTTGGTCGCCTCGAGCGGCTGGCTGATCAGCATGCGCAGCACCGGACGCGCGAAATAGGTCTCGAACGCGCGCCCGTTCACCGTGATCTTGCCGGCGCCGGGCTTGACCCAGACGCGGGCGACGGCGTTCTTGCGCTTGCCGGTGGCGTAGGCGCGGCCGCGCGGATCGATCCGCGGCGCGCGCAACACGGGCGCCGTCTGGGCGGGCAACGAAGTCTTGAGCTCGGCGAGTGCGCTGAAATCCTCGGCCATCCGCTTACGCGCTCCGCTTGTTCTTGGGGTTCATCGCGGCCACGTCGAGCGTCGCCGGCTGCTGCGCCTCGTGCGGGTGACTGGGGCCCGGATAGACGCGCAGGTTGCGCATCTGCTGCCGTCCGAGCGGATTGCGCGTGATCATGCGCTCGACCGCCTTGACCAGCACCCGTTCGGGGAATCGTCCGTCGAGCCGCTGGCCGATGGTCCGCGTCTTCAGCCCGCCGGGATAGTCGGTGTGCCAATGGAACACCGCGTCGCGGCGCTTGTTGCCGGTGACCTTCACCTTGCCGGCGTTGATCACGATAACATTGTCGCCGCAATCGAGATGCGGCGTGTAGTTGGGCCGGTGCTTGCCGCGCAGCCGGGTGGCGATCACGCTGGCGAGGCGGCCGAGCACGACGCCGTCGGCGTCGATCAACACCCATTGCTTCCGGATCTCGGAAGACTTGGCGAAATACGTCTTCATGCTGCGCGGACGACCTTCAAACCGGCTCCGGCCGCGGGATTCGGCCCCGCGGCGAGCGGCGGAGTATGCCAGAACTGACGCACCTGTCAACGTGCAATAGTCCCGCAAGGTCAATGGGTTGCGGGGTTTCTCCGGGGATCGGGCGCGCGCCCGGCATCCGCCCTCCGCTTTGCCCGCGCACCGCCCTGGGCTAAGAATCCGGGTCAACTGGCCAATCAACGAGCGAGGGAGGGGGAAATGGCCGAATCGGTGAAGTACCTGCTGTCCGAGGAGCGTATCCCGAAGGCTTGGTACAATTTGGCGGCGGATTTGCCGAAGCCGCCGCCGCCGGTGCTGCATCCGGGCACGGGCAAGCCGGTCGGACCGGGCGATCTCGCGCCGCTGTTCCCGATGGCGGTCATCCTGCAGGAGGTTTCGCAGGAGCGTTATATCGACATCCCCGAGCCGGTGCGCGACATCTACAAGATGTGGCGGCCGTCGCCGCTGATCCGGGCCCGTCGCCTGGAGAAGGCGCTCGATACCCCGGCGCGCATCTATTTCAAATACGAGGGCGTGAGTCCGCCCGGCAGCCACAAGCCGAACACCGCCGTCGCCCAGGCCTTCTACAACAAGGCCGAGGGGGTGAAGCGGTTGACCACCGAGACCGGCGCCGGCCAGTGGGGCTCGTCGCTCGCCTTCGCCGCCCAGCTGTTCGGCCTCGAGGTCGAAGTGTTCATGGTGAAGGTGAGCTACGAGCAGAAGCCGTACCGCCGCGCGCTGATGGAGACCTACGGCGCCAAGTGCATCCCGAGCCCGTCGAACCAGACCAATTCGGGGCGCGCGATCCTGGCCGCCAACCCGAACTCGACCGGCTCGCTCGGCATCGCCATCTCGGAGGCGGTCGAGATCGCCGCCCAGCGCGAGGACACCAAATACTCGCTCGGCTCGGTGCTCAACCATGTGCTGCTCCACCAGACCGTGATCGGCCAGGAGGCGATGCTGCAAATGGCCGATGCCGGGCATTCCCCGGACATCGTCATCGGCTGCGCTGGCGGCGGCAGCAACTTCTCGGGCCTCGCCTTCCCGTTCCTCGGCGAGAAGATCAAGGGGAAGCTGAACGCGCGCGTGATCGCGGTCGAGCCGGCCTCCTGCCCATCGCTCACCCGCGGCCGGTACGCCTACGATTTCGGCGACACCGGACATCTGACGCCGCTGGTGAAGATGCACACGCTGGGTTCGACCTTCGTGCCCTCGCCGATCCATGCCGGAGGCCTGCGCTATCACGGCATGGCGCCGCTGGTCAGCCATGCTAAGGAGCTCGGGCTGATCGAGGCCTGCGCCTACGCGCAGAACGAGTGCTTCGCCGCCGGCGTGCAGTTCGCCCGCGCGGAAGGAATCGTGCCGGCGCCGGAATCCACCCACGCGATCAAATGCGCGGTGGACGAAGCGTTGCGCTGCAAGCGCGAGGGCAAGGCGCAGACCATCCTGTTCAACCTGTCGGGCCACGGGCACTTCGACATGCAGGCCTATGCAGACTATTTCGCCGGCAAGCTGCGCGACGAAACATACGACCAGAAGGCTCTCGACACCGCCCTCGCCGGCCTGCCCAAGGTAGCCGCGGAGTAGTTCGGCTCCGGCGCCCGGCTGCGGCGCGGCCGGGCGTGCCCCGCACTTTCCGATTCGCGCTCTCGCGCATCCTCCGCGCAAGCGGTGCGCATGGCCGCCATGCTTCGGCGCCGTTGCATTCGCATGCGTGTGAATTATCCTTGGTCACGCAGTGATACACTGCAGAGGAAACCCAGCCGCCGCAGAAGCGGTTCGCGGGCATCTTGGGGGCAACCGAATGCCGCGGGGCAATGAAGACGGGGACAAGCTCGCGATATTGCGGGCTTACATGGAAGTCGTGCTCGAAATCAACGCCAAGGGCCTGAACCGCTTCACGGCGATGGAGGCGGCGATCGAGGCGACGCGGCTGCGCGCGAGCCGGCTGCTCAAGCGCGAGGTGAGCGCCGCCGAGGTGAAGCGCGCGGTGCGCCAGCGCTAGCGGCCGCTACTTGCTCCACGCGGTAAGCCGGCGCAGCGCCTCTTCCATGTCGGCGGTCGAGCCGGGATAGGCGAAGCGCAGATAGCGCGCTCCTTCGACGGTGTCGAAATCCACGCCCGGCGTGCAGGCGATGCCGGTCTCGGCCAGCATCCGCTTGCAGTAGGAATCGCTGTCGTTGGTGTAGCGCGACACATCGAGATAGAGATAGAAGGCGCCTTGCGACGGCGCGATCGCGTCGAAGCCGGCGCGCGGCAGACCATCGAGCAGCAGCTCGCGGTTGCGCGCATAGCGGGCGACGTTGCCTTCCAGCTCCTCGGTCGCGTCGAAGGCGGCTACGGCGGCGCGCTGCGAGAGGCTCGGCGGCGAGATGAACAGGTTGGTGGCGAGGCGCTCGAGCGGGCGGAGAAGCTCGGGCGGCGCCAGCATCCAGCCCAGCCGCCAGCCGGTCATCGAATAGTATTTTGAGAAACTGTTGACGGCGATGGTCTCGGGGAAGGCCGCCGCCGTGCTGGCTTTCGCGCCGTAGGTGATGCCGTGATAGATCTCGTCGGAGATCAGCCGCACGCCGTGGCGCCGGCACCAATCGACCAGCGCGGCCAGCTCGGTTGGCGCCAGCATGCCCCCGGTCGGATTTGAGGGACTCGCCACGATCAGCCCGTCGAGCCTTCCCTCCAGCCCGGCGAGCGAATCGACCGTCAGCTGGAAGCGCGTGCTCGGGCCGATGGGGATGGCGACCGGTTCGCAGCCGACCGCGGTCAGGATGTTGCGGTAGCAGGGATAGCCCGGCGCGGCGATACCGACCCGGTCGCCCGGATCGAAGGCGCATAGAAAGGCAAGCAGAAAGGCGCCCGACGAGCCCACCGTGACCACCACCCGATCGATCTCCACCGCGACGCCGTAGGCGTCGCGATACTGCTCGGCGATCCGCTTGCGCAGCGGCTTGACGCCCAGGCCGAGCGTGTAGCCGAGCGTGTCCGATTCGAGCGCAACGTGCGCCGCCTCGATCACCTTGCGCGGCGCCGGGGTGGAGGGCTGACCGACCTCGAGATGGATGACGTCCTTGCCGGCGGCGGCCCGCTCGGCGGCGGCGCGCAGCACGTCCATCACGATGAAGGGCGGGATTTTCCCCCGCCGAGCGACCTTCAGTGCCATGCTCACTTGACCAGATCGGTAGCCAGCGCGAGGCCCGCGCCCTTGGGGTCGGTCGCCACCGAGCACAGCCCGGATTCGAAATTGCCGCCCGGGCTCGCGCAATGCGCCGCGTTGACCGAGCTGGCCTCGCGCCCGGCCCCCCGGTGCATGTCCGCGATCGCGTCGCGCAGCGGAGTGCCGTCGAGCTGCGCGCGCAGGCCCACCTCGACGGTGGCGGCCGAACCGGCAGCACCGCCGGCGGCGGCGGCGAAGTGGAAGTTGTTGGAATTCAGGTTCAGCACCAGCATCGGCGCCGGCCCGGGCGCGGAGGCCGGCGCGGCCAGGAACATGCCGAAGCCGGGAACGACGCGTCCGGTTCCGAACGGGCGGTTCAGCGTGAGCAGGCAGGTCGCCGCGGAACCGTCGTTGCCGACCGCGACCAGGCCGGTGCCGGTCTCGGCCGCCGCGCCGGATTGGTTCGCCGCGGCGGGCAGCGCGGCCGCGACCAGTCCCGCCCGGCTCTGCGCGCTCGCTTCCGCCCAAGCGCCGTCGCGGGCGAGACGGGTCCACGCCGCCTGCTCGGCCTGGCCGGCCGGCGTGGCGGCGAAGAAGGCGGTGTCGTTGCCGAATTTGACCGCCGCCGGATTGCTCCAGGCGGGGACATAGGCGCGCAGTTCCTGCTCGCCGATCGTGGCCCCGATCCGCGCCGCCGCGGCCACGAACTCGCGCGCCCAGTCGCCCTGGTAGAATTCGCCGACGCCCCTGCTGCCCATGCGCGCGATGATGCCGGCGAGCTCGGGCTGCGCGAGCAGGTCGCCCTCGCCGAGCGGCGCGCCGTCGGCCCTGGCGAAATTGCGCTGCGCCAGCGGATCGGCGAGGAGGGCCGGCGCGACGGGCGCGTACTGGCGGACGAAGGAGCGCGACGCGGGCACGCCGACGCGCGCCAGCCCCTCCGCCGGTCCGAGCAACTGGTCCCAGCGCCGGGCGCCGTATTTCGCATGCAGCGCGAACATCGCGCGCGGCAGCGCGGGCACCAGGCTGGCCCCGCCGCTTGCGGCGGGGGGGACGAGGAAGTCGAGGGTCTCCGCCTTGCTGGCGCCATGATCGTAGACCATGCAGATGCCGGACGAGCCCAGGCTCACCTGCGTCGGCAGCGTGACCGCGAGCGCGAAAGACATGGCGACGATGGCGTCGGCCGGGCTGCCGCCCGCGGCG
>JASHSH010000014.1 GCA_030040955.1 Rhodospirillales bacterium | reverse complement strand
AGGGCGGAAGCTCGGGCGGCGGCGCGGCGGCGGCGCGCGACAAGGGTCGGCCGCGCGCCGGCGGCACGGCGGAAACCTCGCCGTTCGACATCGCGCGCACGATATCCGCCCGGCTGACGATGCCGACGATCTTGCCGTCGCGCAGCACGGGGACGCGCTTGATGCGGTAGGAGGCGAGCAGGGTGGCGATCTCGGCGATGTCGGTGGCCTCCGAGACGGTGACCACCGGCGCCGCCATCAAGTCGCGCGCCAGCCGCCGGTCGGCATTGGCGTAGCTCAGGAAATCGGTGCTGAGATGCTCGCCCTCGGCGAGGAGCGCCAGCCACCAGTCCCGCTTGGTCTCGCGGTCGCCGGCCTGGCGGGCGACCAGATCGCCCTCGCTGACGATGCCGATCGGCGCGCCCGAGGAATCCACCACCGGCACCGCGCTGACGCGATTGTCGAGCAGCGTGCGCGCGATCTCGCGCACGGTTGCATCGGGACGGATGGAGACCACCTCGGTGGTCATGATGTCGCGCGCGATCATGGCCCGGTCCACGCCCGTCTGGAAGCTGCCGGGCGGCGAGACTATGCGCCGGGCGGCGCGCGGTCCAGCACGGCGCGCAGCAGGTCGAGCAGGCGCGAATCGTTGAGCGGCTTCTCGAGCAGGTCGAGCGCACCGGCCCTGAGCGCGCGCGCGCGCGCCGCCGGATCGGCCTGGCCGGTCACCACGATGGCCGGGACCGAACTGCCCGCCACGCGCAGCGATTCGAGCAGGTCGAGCCCGCTCATCCCCGGCATATGGATGTCGAGGATCAGGCAGCCGGCCAGGGGCGGCCAGCCCCCGGCCATCAGCTCGGCGCCCGAGGCGAAATCGGCGACCTCGAAACCTTCGGATTCGAGGAGGAACCGCAGCGATTCCCGCGTCGCATCGTCGTCGTCGACGATGAAGATGGCGGCCATCACCGGCCCATTGCGGGAGACATCGTACATTGTGCTATTTTGCCCACCGCCGTCCCGGCCACATTGATTCAAGTCAACCTGACTGCTTGACCGGCGATTGCAATAACACAACCGCGACCCGTGCGGCGGGCGCGGCGGGCGGGAACGGGATCGAGGAACCGATCGGCATGGCGGAACGCGGGGGCAAAGCTACCCGTGGAGCGGGCGGGCGGCGACCGGCCAAGAGTTCGCGCGCGCACAAACCGGCGACGAAGAAGCCGGCCGCCAAGCGCGTCCGCAGCCCGGCCGGAAAGCCGCGCCGGACCGCCATTCCGACCCGGATCGACACCCGCGACCGGCTCGCGGCCATCGTCGAGGGGTCGGAGGACGCCATCGTCAGCAAGACGCTCGACGGCATCGTGCTGACCTGGAACCGCGGCGCCGAGCGGCTGTTCGGCTACCGGGCGGCGGAGATGGTGGGCAAGCCGATCGCGCGGCTCGCCGTTCCCGGCCATGCCGACGAGATGCGCGGCATCCTCAGCCGCATCCGCCACGGCAAGCGGGTGGAGCGTTTCGAGACCCAGCGCCGGCGCAAGGACGGCGCGGTCATCGACGTGGCGCTGTCGGTCTCGCCGGTGCGCGACGCGAAGGGGCGGATCGTCGCCGCCTCGAAGATCGCCCGCGACGTCACGCAACGCAAACGCAGCGACGCCGAACTCCGGGAGCACTCGCGGCATCTGCAGTCGATCCTCGACACCGTGCCGGACGGGATGGTCGTGATCGACGGACGCGGCACGGTCCGGCTGTTCAGCTCGGCGGCCGAGCGCATATTCGGCTATCGGGCCGACGAGGTGCGCGGCCGCAACGTCAAACTGCTGATGCCGTCTCCTTACCGCGAGGCGCATGACGGGTATCTCGCGCGTTACCACGCCACCGGCGAACGCCACATCATCGGGGTGGGCCGCGTGGTGGTCGGCCGGCGCAAGGACGGCACGACCTTTCCGATGGAGCTCGCGGTGGGCGAGGTGCGCGAGGGCGACGAGCACCTGTTCACCGGCTTCGTGCGCGACCTCACCGAGCGCCAGCGCACCGAGCGGCGGGTGCAGGAATTGCAGCAGGAGCTCGCGCATGTCTCGCGCCTGACCGAGATGGGCCAGATGGCGTCGGGCCTGGCGCACGAAATCAACCAGCCGCTGGCCGCTTCGGCCAACTATCTCCAGGCCGCGCGGCGCCTGCTCGCCAAGGGCGACGAGCCGAGCGCGGAGCGCGCCACCACCGCGCTCGACAATGTCGCCGCCCAGCTCGACCGCACCACCGAGATCGTGCGCCGCCTGCGCGCCTTCGTGCGCAAGAGCGAGTTCCAGCCGCGCGCCGAGGACATCGCCAAGGTGATGCAGGAGGCGAGCGCGCTGGCTCTGATCGGCGCGTCCGAGCGGGGCGTGCGGGTGAATCTCAGCGAGCCCGCCGGCCTGCCATTGGTGCGCATCGACAAGGTGCAGATCCAGCAGGTGATGGTGAACCTGATCCGCAACGCCATCGAGGCGATGGAAGCGTCTCCGCGCCGCGAGCTTACCATCGAGATCGACGCGGCCGGCGACGGGATGATCGCGGTGAGCGTGATCGACACCGGTCCGGGCCTCGCGCCCGCCGTCGCCGAACGGCTGTTCCTGCCCTTCGTCACCACCAAGCCGCAGGGGATGGGCGTCGGCCTGTCGATCTGCCGCGCCATCGTCGAGGCGCATGGCGGGCAGATCGTCGCGGGGCCGAATCCGTCGGGCGGCACGATCTTCCGCTTCACCGTGCCGGTGGACGGCGGGGAGGCGGGCGGCGCGGCTCGCTAGGTCCGTGCGCGGCTGGGGCCGACGCGCAGCCGCCGCCGGGAGGCGCGCGGCTCGCGGTGCAGCGGCCAGTATTTCTCCATCGCGATGTAGGTGAAGGAGGCCGACCAGCCGATCAGCACCAGCCCGTTGAGCGCCTCGACGCCGGCGATCAGGCGCAGCGCCCGGGTCGGGTAGTAGTCGCCCAGGCCGAGCGAGGTGTAGGTGACGGCGGAGAAATAGAGACTGTCCTCGAATCCGGCGACCGGCTGGCCGCCGAACCCGCCGAGATGGAACAGCTCGATCGAAACCCAGTAGGCGACGCCGTAGAGCCAGACCTCGGCGGTGTGCGCCGCGAAGGCGGCGATCACCACGACCAGCAGCCGCGAGCGCGGCGGCAGCGGCAGGTCGAGCAGATGGTCGGAGGTGAGGCGCAGCGCCTCGTAATGCATGAGGATGGTCGCGACGACGAGGACCGTCGCCGCGACCATCGCCGGGATCATGGGAAGAAATCCCGACCGGAAGGTTCAGTGCACCAAAGCGCGCAGACCGGGATTGTGCTGCACCGCGGGAACCGATTCGAGCCAGGAATCCAGTCCCCAGACATGGCCGGCATGCCGGGCGATCAGGTAGACCAGCGAGCCCGCATACACCACGTGATAGTCCATGATGAAGTTCACCTGGCTCTCGACATAGGGAAAGTCGAGATGCGCGAAGTAGTAGACGACCATCAGGAGCACGCCGAAGGCGGCGCCGGGCCGCACCAGGCAGCCGGTGAGCAGCGACAGCCCGATCAGCGTGTGGCCCCACTTCACCAGGAAGTCGGTGTAGGGGAGCATGCCGGCGCTGGCGAACCAGGCGAAGAAGGAATGGAAGGTCTTGGTGTGGCCGAGGAAGCCCGCGGCCGAGAAATTCTCGATCAGCTGCGAGAGCCCGGCATAGAGGAACACCCAGGCCAGGCAGAGTCGCAGGAACAGCACGAAGGCGCGTTCGAAGGTGGAATTGGGCATGGAGTCTCCTCCTGCGTTTCGGGATCGCGCGGACGCAATCGCCCGCGCGGCTGGACACGAAATTCGCACCGCGCGGCCGCCTTCGCCTTGACGCAAGTCAAGCGTGGGGCGGGCTTGCGCCAGATCAAGCGGGGTGCGGCCGGCGTGCCTAGATTGAACGCGGGTGGTACCGCTTGCGGGAAAGGTAACGGACATGACGATGCTTCGAACCATCCTGGTTCCGCTCGACGGGCGTCCGAGCGACAGCCATTGCCTGGCGGTGGCGGGCAACCTCGCCCAGCTCCACAAGGCGCATTTGCTGGCGCTGTTCCCGGATCCCGACCCGGTCGAGATGCTGTCGGCCACGATGTTCGACCTCGGCGGCGGGGCCTTCTTCAACGACGAGATCGTCAACAGCTTCCAGCGCGAGGCGAACGCGCGCCGCGACGAGGCCAAGCGCCGGTTCTCGGAGTGGCGGACGCAAATCGGCCTGCCCGAGGCGACCCAGCCCGGCGAGGCGCCGAACGGCTCGGCCGTCCTGCGCATCGAGGCGGGCATGCCGCAGCCGCTGATGCGCCGATTCGCGCTCGGCGCCGACCTGGTGGTGACCGCGTTGCCGAAACGCGGCGAGGTCGCCGACCTGCTGGCGCTCGAAGTCGCGTTGCTCGACGCCGGCCGGCCGGTGCTCGCGCTGCCCGAAGGCGCCGCGCCGTCGGCCGACGAGGCGCCGGTGGCGATCGCCTGGAACGGCAGCGCCGAATCCGCCTGCGCGATGACCGCGGCGCTGCCGCTGCTGAAGGGAAGCGGCATGGTCGCGGTGCTGCACGCCGGCAAGCCCGACCCGCTCGCCGATCCGAAGATGGCGGTGCGCTATCTGGCCTGGCACGGCATCGGCGCGCATGCCGTCGAGCTGGGCGACCGCGACGATCCCGAATTGCTGATCGCGGTCAAGACCGCCGAGCTGGGCGCGCGGCTGCTGGTGATGGGCGCCTACACCCACAGCCGGGCGCGCGAGTTCGTGTTCGGGGGCGTGACCCGGCACATGCTGCATTCGGCCAAGGTGCCGCTGCTGCTTGCCCACTAGCCCGGCGGAGGCGCAGGAGGAGACGATCGGCCTGCTGTCGCGGACCGCGACCTATGGCGCCGACGCGGTGGAGATCGCCGAAACCCACGCGGCGATGGTGTTCCTCGCCGGCGATTTGGCCTACAAGCTGAAGAAGGCGATCCGCTACTCGTATCTCGACTATTCGACGCCCGCGCTGCGCCGCGCCGCCTGCGCCGCCGAATTCGCGGTCAA
>JASHSH010000139.1 GCA_030040955.1 Rhodospirillales bacterium | reverse complement strand
CAAGTCCCTCCCGCTCGCTGGCAGCGGCCCTGCATCCCCCGATGCGGCCGAGGGCAAAAGTCTAGCGCCGCGCGGGCGGTCTAGAAAAGAACAGATATTCGGCAACGGTGATGCTATTTTGGCATCGCCAAAATACGAGGAACCTCATGCATTCGGTCGCGCTCCGATACCTGAACGAGGTTGCGCGATTGGGTTCGATCCGCCGCGCGGCCGAGTCGCTCAACGTCGCCTCGTCGGCGGTGAATCGCCAGGTGCTCAAGCTCGAAGCACTGGTCGGCACGCCGCTGTTCGAGCGCAGCCGAACCGGCGTGCGCCCGACCGCGGCGGGAGAATTCCTGCTCCGCCACGTGCGGGAGACGATGACCGGCTATCAGCGCACGCTGGCCGAGATCGCCGGCCTCGCCGGAATGGTGACCGGCACCGTGCGCATCATCTCGCTGGAATCGCTCGCCGTGCGTTTCCTGCCGCGAGCGATCGAGGCGCTGTCGGCGCGGCATCCGCGGGTCACGTTCACCGTCCTGGTGGTCGATCCCGGCGAGATCGCCGAAGAGCTGCGCTCCGAGCGCAACGATTTCGGGGTCCTGTTCGTCGACCGCCGCTTTGGCGGCATGGACGTGATCGCCGATATCCGGACCGCGGTCGGCGCGGTGATGCGGCCCAACCATCCCTTGGCGAAGCGTCGCCGGCTCACCCTGACGGACTGCGCCGCCTATCCGGTGGTGATGTTGCACGACCGGTGGCTGCTCGACGCGATCATGACCACCGAGTTCGCCAAGTCCGGCGCGCGGCTCGCGCCACGCATCGTTTCCAATTCCATCGAGTTCATGCGGCAGATGATGCTGTCCGATCTCGGTATCGGCTTCTTCACACCGGTCGGATTTCTCGACGAAATCCGCCGAGGCGAGCTCGTCCATGTTCCGCTTGCCGAGCCGCGCCTTTCCGACAGCCGGATCGGCGTTCTGGTACCGAAACGCCGCCGCCAGTCGCCCGCAGCGCTCCTGGCCATCAACCAGATTGCAGCCGGACTTGAGGAATTCGGGCGCGAGATGAACGCAATTCTGTCCGATGGAACAAGCGTGTCCGGAATTCAGCCCCGTAGCGCTCGTCGGTGAGACGCGCTCCGAGCACCTTCGTCTTAAGTGCTTGTTAACGGCCCCGGCGCGATCTTATCCACAGCCGCCGTCACAGCCGCGTTCCTGGTCCACGCAGTTCCGCATTCGCGATCCCGCCATGAACATGATTCGCCCCAAGGGCAAGGGCACGGGCACGGATGTGCCCCGCAACTGGATTCTGGTCGGCGACTGCATGGCCGAGCTCGCCAAGCTGCCCGCGGGCTGCGCGGACATGGTCTTCGCCGACCCGCCCTACAATCTCCAGCTCAAGGGCGAGCTGTTCCGTCCCAATCAGACCCGGGTGGACGCGGTCGACGACGCCTGGGACAAGTTCGCCGACTTCGCCGCCTACGACCGGTTCGGCGAGGCCTGGCTGGCGGCCTGCCGCCGCGTGCTCAAGGACACCGGCACCATCTGGGTGATCGGCAGCTACCACAACATCCACCGGCTCGGCCGGATCATGATGGATCTGGGCTTCTGGCTGCTCAACGACGTGACCTGGGTGAAGAGCAACCCGATGCCCAATTTTCGCGGCACGCGCTTCACCAACGCCACCGAGACGCTGATCTGGGCCAAGCGTTCCGAGGACCAGCGGCGCTACACCTTCCACCATCACGCCATGCGCGCGCTGAACGACGAGAAGCAGATGCGCTCGGACTGGCAAATCCCCATCTGCTCCGGCGAGGAGCGGCTGCGGGCGGGCGGGCGAAAGGCGCACAGCACGCAGAAGCCCGAGGCGCTGCTCCACCGCGTGATCCTGTCCTCGACCGATCCGGGCGACCTGGTGCTCGATCCCTTCCTCGGTTCGGGCACCACGGCCGCCGTCGCCAAGCGGCTGGGGCGCGACTATATCGGCATCGAATCCGACGCGACCTACGCCGAGATCGCCGCCGTCCGCGTTGCGGCGACCGAGCCGGCGCCGCCCGACGAAGCGCTGCTGCGTACGCCTTCGAAGCGCGACGCGCCCCGGCTGCCCTTCGGCGCGCTGGTGGAATCGGGCGCCGTCGGCATCGGCGAGACGCTGTGGGCCAAGAACCGTCGTCACCGCGCCAAGGTGAAGGCCGATTCCCGCCTCCAAGTCGATGGCCAGGCGGGCTCGATTCATGCTATGGGCGCCATGGTGCAGCGGGTGAAGGCCTGCAACGGCTGGGACTTCTGGCACGTCGAACGCAAGGGCAGGCTGGTGCCGCTCGATTCGCTGCGCGAACGACACCGCAAGGCGGCGGGAGGCCGATCCCGTTCGGAGTGACGCGATGAAGATCGATCGGATCGCGGCCGAGTGGGCGCCCCGCCTGCTGAGCCTGCTGCGCATCGTATTGGGGCTCCTGTTCCTCGAATTCGGCACGGCCAAGGAATTCCATTTCCCGCACGTCACCCGGTTCGAGGCGATCGACCAGTTTTCGCTCGAGGGCCTGTCCGGCATCTTCGAATTCGCCGGCGGCGCATTGATCACGCTGGGTCTCTATACGCGGCCGGTCGCCTTCATCCTGTCGGGCGAGATGGCGGCGGCCTACTTCATCGCGCACGCGCCGCGCGGCTTCTTTCCGATCCTCAATGGCGGCGTCGATGCGATCGCCTTCTGCTTCGCCTACCTGTATCTGGCGGCGGCCGGCGGCGGTCCGTGGAGCCTCGACGCCTACCTGCGCGGAGGCCGCCGGAACTGATCCCGCTGTTCAGTCGGCGCGCAGGTAGCGCCGGTAGATCGGCTCCCGTCCCTCGCGCAACGCCTTGGCTTCATAGCGCGTGCCCGGCCAGTCCGCGGGGCGCGCGCTCGCATTCTCGGTGACGTCGCGGAAGTCGGGACGCGCGGCCATGCGCTCGACGAGCCAGGATTTGTAGACAGCGTCATCGGTGGCGATGCGCAGCTCGGCGCCCGGACGCATCGAACGCGCGAGCTGGTCGAGATTCGCTTCGCCCACGAATCTGCGCTCGGCGTGGCGCTTCTTCGGCCACGGATCGGGGAACAGCAGAAACACGCGGCCCAGACAGGCGTCGGGCAGCGCGGGCAGGAGCAGGCGCGCGTCCTCCGGGAAGATGCGGATATTGGCGATGCCGTCCCGCTCGATGCGCGCGAGCAGCGCGGCGATGCCGTTGACATAGACCTCGCAGCCGATGAACCCGGTGTCGGGATGCGCCGCGGCCTGGGCCGCCAGATGCTCGCCGGAACCGAAGCCGATCTCCAGCCATATGAATTCGACCGGCCAGGTAAACAGTGTGCCCGGATCGAGACGCGCGCCCGGCGCTGGCACTGGGATAGCGAGGCGGGGCAGAAGCCCCTCGACGAGGGCGCGCGCCGAAGCGCGCAGCGGCCTTCCCTGTCGGCGTCCGAAAAAGCGCGGTCGCTCGGGACGAGCGTCAGGCAAAGGCCGCGCGCAGGTCCTTCACCAGGTCGAGCCGCTCCCACGAAAATCCGCCGTCGGGCTCGGGCTCGCGGCCGAAATGCCCGTACGAGGAGGTGCGCGCATAGATCGGCCGATTGAGGCCGAGATGGGTGCGGATGCCGCGCGGGCTCAAATCCATCAGGTCCTGCAAGACCCGCGACAGCCTGTCCTCGGAGACCTTGCCGGTGCCCTGGGTGTCGACATAAACCGATAGTGGCCGCGACACGCCGATCGCATAGGAGAGCTGGATCAGGCAGCGTTCGGCCAGCTTGGCGCCCACCGTGTTCTTGGCGAGATAGCGCGCGGCGTAGGCGGCCGAGCGGTCCACCTTGGTCGGGTCCTTTCCCGAGAAGGCGCCGCCGCCATGCGGCGCCGCGCCGCCATAGGTATCGACGATGATCTTGCGCCCGGTCACGCCGGCGTCGCCGTCCGGCCCGCCGATCACGAAGCGCCCCGTCGGATTGACGTAGAACCGATCATCCCCGCACATCCAGCCCTTGGGCAGCACGTTCACCACATGGGGGCGGACGATCTCGCGCACCTTGTCCTGGTCGATCGACTCGTCGTGCTGGGTCGAGACCACGACGGAGTCGGCGCAGACCGGCTTGCCGCCGACATAGCGCAGCGTCACCTGGCTCTTGGCGTCCGGGCCGAGCAGGGGCTCGGCGCCGGAATGCCGCGCCTCGGCGAGCGAACGCAGGATCGCGTGCGCGTAGTAGATCGGCGCCGGCATGAGCACATCGGTCTCCGTGCAGGCATAGCCGAACATGATGCCCTGGTCGCCCGCGCCCTCGTCCTTGTTGCCCTGCGCGTCCACGCCCATGGCGATGTCGGCCGACTGCGCGTGCACCAGCACCTCGACCTGCGCGCGGCTCCAGTGGAAGCCTTTCTGCTCGTACCCGATCTCGCGCACCGCGGCACGCGCCACTTCTTCCATCCGATCGTGGGTGATCGCGGAGGGACCGCGTACCTCGCCGGCCAGCACGATCCGGTTGGTGGTGCACAAGGTCTCCACCGCCACGCGCGAGTAGGGGTCGGCGGTCAGGAACGTATCCACCACCGCATCGGAGATGCGGTCGCACACCTTGTCGGGATGTCCCTCGGCAACGGACTCGCTGGTGAACAAGTAATCGGAAGCGGGCACTCGATCCTCCCCCAGGAAAACGGCGGTCGCCACGGACGGCGCGGCGCACCTCCGGCCCCGACCGGTCCGGATCGGGGAGTCGTTAGTTACAGAGTTTTGAAGGTGGGTTCAAGGCCGCGTCTGCCCACCCATGGGGTCGATCCCAACGCGCCGGCGCCGCGCCTATTTCTCCGCTTCGCCTGCGTCCTTCGACTTGGCCAGCGCCTTGGTCAGCTCGAAGAT
>JASHSH010000001.1 GCA_030040955.1 Rhodospirillales bacterium | reverse complement strand
CGGGCGAGCGCCGCCTGCGCCTCGCCGCCTCGGCCTTCGACACCTCCGCGCTCGGCATCCTGGCGCTCGACGCGGCGCTGCGGGTGCGGGCGGTCAATCCGGCCTATTGCGCGATCGCCGGGCGGGTCGAGCGCGATCTGCTCGGGCGCAAGCTGCGCCTGCTCGCGCGGCGCGACGGCGGACGCACGCTGGGCGGGCTGATGATCGACGCGGTGGCGGCGGCGGGCGCCTGGGAGCACGAGCAGTGGAACCGGCGCAAGGGCGGCGAGAAATACGCCGAGCGGATGACGGCGACCGCGGCGCTGGACGCGGACGGCGAAATCGCCGGCTATGTGCTGGTGGTGTCCGACATCACCCGCGACAAGCTCGACGCGGAGAGCATCCGCCACCAGGCCAACTACGACACGCTGACCGGCCTGCCCAACCGCAGCCTGTTCATCGACCGCCTGCGCCACGCCATCGGCGCCGCCGAGCGCGGGCATCAGCGCGTCTCGGTGATGTTCATCGACCTCGACGGGTTCAAGCTGGTCAACGACACGCTCGGCCACGACGCCGGCGACGAGCTGCTGCGCCAGACCGCGCAGCGCCTGCTCGCCAGCGTGCGCGCGGGCGACACCGTGGCGCGCATGGGCGGCGACGAGTTCACCGTCGTGCTGCCCAACGCCACCGATCCGCAATTCACCCCTTCGGTGGCGCAGCGCATCATCGATTCGCTCGAGCGGCCGTTCCTGGTGGTCGGGCGCGAGGCGCTGGTCTCCGCCTCGATCGGCATCGCCAGCTTCCCCGACGACGGGCAGAGCGCCGCCGACCTGCTCAAGCACGCCGACGCGGCGATGTACCGCGCCAAGGAGCAGGGCAAGGCCAACTACCAGTTCTTCACCGAGAGCCTGAACGAGCAGGCGAACGAGCGCCTCGCCATCAAGACGGGGCTGGCCAAGGCGCTGGAGCGGCGCGAGCTCGTGGTTCACTACCAGCCGAAATGCGATCTCGGGAGCGGGGCCCTGGTCGGCGCCGAGGCGCTGCTGCGCTGGAACAGCGCCGAGCTGGGCACGGTGGCGCCGGCCAAGATGATCCGGGTGATCGAGGAGACCGGCCAGATCGGCGCGGTCGGCGAATGGATGCTCGCCACCGTCTGCGCCCAATGCGCCGCCTGGCGCGCGCGCGGCCATCCCAATTTGCGGATCGCGGTCAACCTTTCGGCCCGGCAGCTCCGCCAGCCCAAGCTGGTCGAGCAGGTGGCCTTGGCGCTCAAGCGCGCCAGGCTTCCGCCCGACGCGATCGAGTTCGAGATCACCGAGAACATGATCGTGCGCGACACCGAGCATGCGGTCGCCGTGCTCACCCGCCTGCACCAGATGGGCATCCCGCTCACCATGGACGATTTCGGCATCGGCTATTCGTCGCTGAGCTTCCTCAAGCGGGTGCCGCTGCACGCGATCAAGATCGACCAGTCCTTCGCGGCCGACATCGGAACCGACGAGAACGACCGCGAGATCGTGCGCACCATCGTCGAGATGGGCCACGGGCTGCGCCTGCGCGTCATCGCCGAGGGGGTGGAGACCGAGCAGCAGCGCGACATCCTGCGCGGGTTGCGCTGCGACGAGATTCAAGGCTACCTGTTGAGCGCGCCGCTGCCGGCCGCCGCGTTCGAGAGCTTCCTCGCCGCGCGGAGCCGGCCGCGGCCGGCCTGACCGCCCCTCTCCGGGCGGCCCGACGGGAGAGTTTGGACGCGATGACCGCAGTTGCCGCACCGGCCGCCCAGCGCGCCGCCCATCGCGACATGGCGAACGCCATCCGCTTCCTCGCCGCCGACGCGGTCGAGCGCGCGACCTGCGGCCATCCCGGCATGCCGATGGGCATGGCGGACGCCGCGACCGTGCTGTTCACCCGGTTCCTGAAATTCGACGCCGCCGCGCCGCGCTGGCCCGACCGCGACCGGTTCGTGCTCTCCGCCGGGCACGGCTCGATGCTGCTCTACGCGATCGGCTATCTCGCCGGCTACGCCGATCTCGACATCGAGCAGCTGAAGAACTTCCGCCAGCTCGGCTCGCGCACGCCCGGCCATCCCGAATACGGCCATGCGTCGATCGTCGAGACCACCACCGGGCCGCTCGGCCAGGGGCTGGGCAACGCGGTCGGCATGGCGCTGGCGGCGAAGCTCCGCGAGGCGCGCTACGGCCGGACCCTCGTCGACCACTACACCTACGCGATCTGCGGCGACGGCTGCCTGATGGAGGGCATCAGTCAGGAGGCGATTTCGCTCGCCGGGCACCAGCGGCTCAATCGCCTGATCGTGCTGTGGGACGACAATTCGATCAGCATCGACGGGCCGACCAAGCTCGCCACCTCGGACGACCAGGTCGCGCGCTTCCGCGCCTCGGGCTGGAACGCGGTCCGGATCGACGGGCAGGATCCCGAGGCGGTCGCCCAGGCGATCGCGGCGGCGCGCGAGGCCGACCGGCCCTCGATGATCGCCTGCCGCACCACCATCGGCTACGGCGCGCCGACCAAGGCCGGCACCGAGAAGGCGCATGGCAGCGCGCTCGGCGCCGAGGAGATCGCCGGCGCGCGGGCCAAGCTGGGCTGGCCCTACGCGCCGTTCGAGGTGCCCGAATCGGTGCTGCGCCCGTGGCGCGAGGCGGGCGCGCGGGGATCCGCCGAGCGGCGCGCCTGGGAATCGCGCCTGGCTCAGCAGGACGCCGCCACCCGCGCCGAGTTCGAGCGCGGCCAGGCGGGTGAGCTGCCCGCCGGCTGGCGCGAGGCGGCCGCCGCCTTCAAGGCCAAGGTCGCCGCCGAGAAGCCGAAATGGGCGAGCCGCAAGGCTTCGCTCGAGGCGCTCGAAGTGCTGACCAAGGCGATCCCCGACCTGATCGGCGGCTCGGCGGACCTCACCGGCTCGAACCTGACGCTGACCAAGTCGACCGCGCCGGTCACCGCCGAGGATGCGCGCGGGCGCTACATCCATTACGGCGTGCGCGAGCACGGCATGGCCGCGGCGATGAACGGCATCGCGCTGCATGGCGGCTTCATCCCCTATGGCGGGACCTTCCTGGTGTTCACCGACTATCTGCGCCCCGCGCTGCGGCTCTCCGCGCTGATGGGCATCCGCGTGATCTATGTGATGACGCACGATTCGATCGGGCTCGGCGAGGACGGGCCGACCCAC
>JASHSH010000138.1 GCA_030040955.1 Rhodospirillales bacterium | reverse complement strand
GTGGGAAAGGCATTGCGCAAGGACGCGGGTGCTGGTAAGGCCACGTTCGTTTCGCTGCTGGGCGCCGAGCGGGCGCGCAGCCAGGCGGGCATCCTGGCCGACCAGGCCGCGGCCCACCTGGACTCGTTCGACGCGGAGGCCGACGCGCTGCGTCGGGTCGCGCGCTTCGTGATCGAACGCAAGTCGTGAATTCGAGGACCGGCGGATGAGCAACACTCCCCTACTCGACCTGGTGAACAGCCCGGCCGATTTGCGCGGCATGAAGCTCGACGAGCTGCGCCGGCTCGCCGACGAGCTGCGCCAGGAGCTGATCGAGGTGGTCTCGGTCACCGGCGGCCATCTCGGCGCCGGCCTGGGCGTGGTCGAGCTCACGGTGGCGCTGCACCATGTGTTCAATACGCCGACCGACCGCCTGGTATGGGATGTCGGCCACCAGACATATCCGCACAAGATTCTCACCGGGCGGCGCGCGCGGATGCGCAGTCTGCGCCGCGGCGGCGGCCTGTCCGGCTTCGCCCGCCGCGTCGAGAGCGAATACGACGCGTTCGGCGCCGGCCATTCCTCGACCAGCGTCTCGGCGGCGCTGGGCATGGCGGTGGCGCGCGACCGCGGCGGCGGCACCAACAATGTGGTGGCGGTGATCGGCGACGGCGCGATGAGCGCCGGCATGGCCTACGAGGCGCTGAACAACGCGGGCTCCATGCGCACCCGCCTGATCGTGGTGCTCAACGACAACGATATGTCGATCGCGCCACCCGTGGGCGCGATGAGCGCCTATCTGTCCCGCCTGCTGTCGTCAAAGTCGTACCGCTCGATCCGCCACGTGATGAAGGACCTCGCGCACATGTTCCCGGGTCCGCTCGAGCGCGCCGCCAAGCGCGCGGAGGAATATGCCCGCGGCATGGTCTCCGGCGGCACGCTGTTCGAGGAGCTGGGCTTCTACTATGTCGGGCCGATCGACGGGCACAATCTCGCCCATCTTCTGCCCGTGCTGAAGAACGTTCGCGACGCCAACGAGGCCAGCCCGATCCTGGTCCACGTGGTCACCAAGAAGGGGCACGGCTATCCGCCGGCCGAGGAATCCGCCGACAAGTATCACGGGGTGACCGCCTTCGACGTGGTGACCGGCGCGCAGAAGTCGTCCAAGGCGGCGGCGCCCAGCTATACCTCGGTGTTCGCCAAGGCGCTGATCGAGGAGGCGCGGCGCGACGAGAAGATCATCGCCATCAACGCCGCGATGCCGAGCGGCACCGGACTCAACAAATTCGCGGAAGTCTTCCCGGACCGCTGCTTCGACGTCGGCATCGCCGAGCAGCACGCGGTTACCTTCGCCGCCGGGCTGGCCTGCGAAGGCTATCGCCCGATCTGCGCGATCTACTCGACCTTCCTGCAGCGCGCCTACGACCAGGTGGTGCACGACGTGGCGATCCAGAGTCTGCCGGTGCGCTTCGCCATCGACCGCGCCGGGCTGGTCGGCGCCGACGGCGCGACGCATGCCGGCAGCTTCGACCTCGCCTATCTCGGCTGCCTGCCCGGCTTCGTGCTGATGGCGCCCGCCGACGAGGCGGAGCTGGTGCATGCGCTGGCCACCGCCCTCGCGATCGACGATCGGCCCTCGGCGTTCCGCTATCCGCGAGGCGAGGGAGCCGGGGTCGAATTGCCCGCGCGCGGCGAGATACTGCCGCTCGGCAAGGGCCGCATCCTGCGCGAGGGAAGCTCGGTCGCCATCCTCTCGCTCGGCACGCGACTTGGCGAAGCGTCGAAGGCCGCCGACGAGCTGGCGGCGCGCGGGCTTTCGACCACGGTGGCGGACGCCCGCTTCGCCAAACCGCTCGACGAGGAGCTGGTGCGCCGCCTCGCCGCCAATCACGAGGTGCTGATCACGATCGAGGAGGGGGCGATCGGCGGCTTCGCGAGCCAGGTGGTGCATGCGCTGGCCCGTTCGGGGCTGCTCGACAACGGGCTCAAGTTCCGCCCGATGGTCCTGCCCGACCGGTTCATCGAGCACGACTCGCCGACCGCCCAATACGAGCAAGCAGGCCTGACCGCCCGGCATATCGTCGCCGAGGTGCTCGCCGCGCTCGGCGTCGAGGCGGCGCCGGGAACCGCGCGCCTCGGCTCGCCTAGGTCCTGACCCAGCGCTGCACCCCGTCCGCGCCGGCCTCGCGCGCGACCAGGCCTTGCGCGCGCAGCCGGTGCAGGTGAGCCAGCGCCTCGCCCACGGCGAAGAACAGCTGGTGCCGGTCGAGCTGGCGCCGGAACAGCACCGGTATCAGCTCCGTCGCGGTGACCGGGCGGGCGCAAGCGGCCAGTGTCTCGTCGAGCCGGGCGTCGTGGTGCGCGCGCATCTCGTCGAGCCGGCGATGCAGCCCGCGGAACGGAATCCCGTGCGAGGGCAGCACCAGCGCGCTCGCGGGGATGTGGCCGAAGCGGTCGAGCGAGGCGAGATAGAGCGCCAGCGGATCGGCTTCCGGCTCGGTCGGCCAGACCGAGACGTTGGGGCTGATCGAGGGCAGCACCTGGTCGCCCGAGATCAGCACGCCGATCTCCTCGCACCATAATGCGGCGAGTTCCGGCGAATGGCCCTCGCCGACGATCACCTCCCAGCGCCGCCCGCCGAGATCGAGCGGCGCGCCGGCGCGCAATCGGGCATAGGCCGAGGGCACGCGCGGCACCACCGAGGAATAGGGATTGCCGCGCTGCGCCGCCGCCGCGAGGGACGACTCGTCGAAGCCGGTGGCGCGGTAGAACGGCAGGCCGACCGCATTGAACGCCTGGGCATCGAGCAGGCTCATCGCTCGGCCCCAGGACCATTCGGCCAGGGTCGTCTCCATGGTGAGGGCGAAGCGTGTCGCCAGCCAGTCGGCCAGGCCCATATGGTCGGGGTGGAAATGGGTGACCACGAGCCGCGCCGGCGCCCGCCCGCCCATCGGTCCCGTGAACACCCCGTCCCAGAGCGTTCGGCTCGCCTCGCTGGCGAAGCCGGTGTCGACGATGGTCCAGCCTTCGCCCTCTTCGATCAGCCAGAGATTGATATGGTCGAGCGCGAAGGGCAGCGGCATGCGCAGCCACAGGATGCCGGGCGCGACCGGCACGGTCTGGCCGGGCGCCGGCGGACCGGCAAAGGCGAAGTCGAGCGGCATGGCGCCATGCTATAGCAGAGGTTCCGGAGGCCGCGACAGGGGGCCGGGTACGTGAACATCGTCTTTACCGCGATCGTGCTCGCCGCCTTCGCCGCCGCCGCCTGGCGCGAGGCTATCCGCGCGGTGCCCGGTGCGATGGAGGGGCTGGGCGCGACGCTGGTCCAGTCGGCGCAGGACGCGGTCACCCTGGGCATCGGGTTGATCGGGGCGCTGGCCCTGTTCCAGGGGCTGATGAAGATCGCCGAGCGCGCGGGGCTGCTGGACCTGCTCGCGCGCCTGCTGCGGCCGATCCTGCACCGGCTGTTCCCGTCCGTCCCGCCCGATCATCCGGCGATGGGCGCGATGGTGATGAATGTCGCCGCCAACATGCTGGGCCTGTCCAACGCCGCGACCCCGTTCGGGGTGCGCGCGATGGTCGAGCTCGACCGGCTCAATCCGCGCAAGGGCACGGCGAGCGACGCGATGGTTCTGTTCCTTGCCATCAACACGGCGAACGTGACCCTGCTGCCCACCCATGTGATCGCGCTGCGCGCGGCGGCGGGCTCGCGCGATCCCGGCGCGGTGATCGCGACCACGCTGTTCGCCACGCTGTTCTCGACCGGCGCGGCGATCCTGGTGGCGCGGCTGGGACGCGGCCTGTGGCCGGCGCCGGTCGCTGCCTCCGAGCTGGCCGCGGATTCGCCTCGTTCGCCGGTGCGCTCGGCGGGCCTGCTTGGGCCGGCGCTGACGGCGCTTGGACTCCTCGCCGCCGTCGCGGTCACGCTCGCCTGGGGCCGCATCTTCTCGCCTTGGATATTACCGGCCCTGGTCGCCGGCATCCTGGCTCTCGGGATCGCGCGACGCGTGCCGGTCTACGAGGCCTTCGTGCAGGGCGCGCGGCAGGGGCTGTGGGTGAGCATCCGCATCATCCCCTACCTGGTCGCGATTCTGGTGGCAGTCGGCATGCTGCGCGCAAGCGGGGCGCTGGAGGCGACCATCGCGCCGCTGGGCCGGCTGCTCGCGCCGATCGGCCTGCCAGCCGAGGCTATCACCATGGCGGTGCTGCGCACGCTTTCGGGCTCGGCCTCGTTCGGCTATCTGGCGACGCTGCTGAAGGACCCGGCGATCGGCCCCGACGGCTATACGGGAATGCTGGTCAGCACGCTCTACGGTTCGAGCGAGACGACCTTCTACGTGATCGCGGTCTATTTCGGCGCGGCCGGCGTGCGCCGCATCCGGCACGCGCTGCTCGCCGGACTGGCGGCGGACTTCTGCGGGCTGGTCGCCTCGGCCGCGATCTGCGGCTGGCTCTACCGCTAGCCGGCGAGCAGGTTTTTGATCTCGGCGGCCAGGCCCACGCCGAGCGCGTGGTGGCCTTCGAGTCCGAAATGGACCCCGTCCTCGTCGCAGCTGGTCACCACCGGTCCCGCATCGAAGAACGAAGCCCCCGTCCGCTGCGCGACCGACCGGTAGAGCGGTGCCAACCGGCGCGAGCGCTCGCCGCCGCCGGCGAAGATCGGCCCGAGCCAGCCCACGCTCTTGATCACCGGTGGGCACACCAGAAGCAGGCGCGGCGCCTTGCACCAGGGCGGCACGCTCGCCTTCACCAGGGCGAGCAGCGCGGCGGCGCCCTCGGCGATGTCGTCCGGCGTGAGGCCGAAGCGCGACTTGGTATCGTTGGTGCCCAGCATCAGCACGAACAAATCGAGCGGCCAATGGCTTTCGAGGCAAGCAAGAAGGTGCCGCCGCCCGTTCTTGTGCTCGCCCTCGACGGGATCGTCGAATACGGTGGTGCGGCCGGGCAGTCCTTCCTCGATCACGGTCCAGCCCTTGCCAAGGGTGGCGCGCAGCACGCCCGGCCAGCGTTCGGCCGGGCCGAAGCGCATGATCGAGTCCCGATCCTTCATCGGCGCGGCGCCCCAGGTGTTGGAATCGCCGTAGCAGAGCACGGTTGGCATGGCGCGGCCTCCCCTGGAGCGCGAGTATCGCTGGGCTGGCGGGACTCGCGCAACCGCCCCCGCCCCAGATTTCCCTGGCGGCGGGCGCGAATTGGGGATAATACCTGCCCGCTTTTGTCGTAGATTCCGCCGCCGATATCGGTTCCGCGATCGTGCTAGCCCTTTCCGACCTTCAGCGCCTCGAAGCCGAAAGCATCCATATCCTGCGCGAGGTCGCGGCCGAGGCGGCCCGGCCCGTGCTGATGTATTCGATCGGCAAGGACAGTTCGGCGCTGCTGCATCTGGCGATCAAGGCATTCCATCCGGCGCCGATGCCCTTCCCGCTGCTGCATATCGACACCGGCTGGAAGTTCCGCGAGATGATCGCGTTCCGCGACGCGACCGCGGCGCGCCTCGGCCTCGACCTTCGCGTGTATACGAACCCCGAGGGCGTGCGGCTCGGAATCAATCCGTTCACCCACGGGTCGGAAGTCCATACCGATGTGATGAAGACGCAGGCGCTCAAGCAGGCGCTGGACGCGAACCGGTTCGACTTCGTGGTCGGCGGCGCGCGGCGCGATGAGGAGAAGTCGCGCGCCAAGGAACGCATCTTCTCGTTCCGCTCGTCCACGCATCACTGGGACCCGAAGGACCAGCGGCCGGAACTTTGGCGGCTCTACAACCTGCGCATCGGCAAGGGCGAGAGCATCCGCGTGTTCCCGCTGTCGAATTGGACCGAAATCGACGTCTGGCGCTACATCCGCCAGGAGAAGATTCCGGTGGTACCGCTCTATTTCGCCAAGGAGCGGCCGATCGTGGAGCGCGACGGCGCGCTGATCATGGTCGACGACGCGCGAATGCCGCTCGCCCGCGGCGAGCGGCCGCGGATGCGGCGCGTGCGCTTCCGCACGCTGGGCTGCTATCCGCTGACCGGCGCGGTGGAAAGCGACGCCGGTTCCGTCGATGCGATCATCGCCGAGCTGGAGAACTCGCACGCCTCGGAGCGCACCGGGCGAGTCATCGACCATGACGGCGCCGCCTCGATGGAACGCAAGAAGCGGGAAGGGTATTTCTGACGATGAACCTGCTCGACCAGGTCACGCCCGCGCGCGCCGCGCCTACCGAAGTCCGCCGCTCCACCCTGCTGCGCTTCATCACTTGCGGCAGCGTGGACGACGGCAAGAGCACGCTGATCGGCCGGCTTCTCTACGAGACCGGATCCCTCGCCGACGATCAGCTCGCCGCCTTGGCCGCCGATTCGCGCAAGGCGGGCCGCGAGGCGGGCGATCTCGATTACTCGCTGCTGCTCGACGGTCTGGCGGCCGAGCGCGAACAGGGAATCACCATCGACGTCGCCTACCGCTACTTCGCCACCCGGCGGCGCAAATACATCATCGCGGACACGCCCGGCCACGAGCAGTACACGCGCAACATGGCGACCGGCGCCTCGACCGCCGACGCCGCCGTGATCCTGGTGGACGCGCGCAAGGGCATCCTCCCGCAGACCCGCCGCCACGGCTATATCGCGGCGCTGCTCGGCATCCGTCACGTGGTCCTCGCCGTCAACAAGATGGACCTGGTCGACTACGCCGAGCCGGCATTCGCCGCCGTGCGCGACGCATTCGAGGTCTTCGCGCGCGGCATCGGCATCGAGTCGGTCGCGGCGATTCCGACTTCCGCCACCAAGGGCGACAATGTCGCCAGCCCGGGCCCCAATACGCGCTGGTATCGCGGCCCGACCCTGCTCGACTGGCTGGAGACGGTCGAGGTCGAGGACCTCGCGCGCGCCGCGCCGTTCCGCTTCCCGGTGCAATGGGTGAACCGGCCCGACGCGGGGTTCCGAGGATTCGCCGGCATGGTGGCGAGCGGAAGCGTGCGTCCCGGCCAGCGCCTGCGCGCTCTCCCCTCGGGCCGCGAGGCGACGCTTGCGCGCATCGTCGCCGCCGGCGGCGACCTGCCCGAGGCGGTGTCCGGCCAGTCGGTCACGCTGACCTTCGACGAGGAGATCGACGTGAGCCGCGGCGACCTGATCTCTTCGATCGAGCGTCCCGCCGGGGTCTCCGACCAGTTCGAGGCGCATCTGGTGTGGATGGGGGACCAGCCGATGCTGCCGGGCCGGCCCTATCTGTTCCGCTTCGGCACGGCGACGCTCGCCGGCTCGATCTCCCACCTCAAGCACCGGGTCGCGCTGGAGACGCTCGAACATGTGGCCGCCCGCACGCTGGCGCTCAACGAGATCGGCGTCTGCACGGTGATCCTCGATCGGCGCGTCGCCTTCGACCGGTACGCGGAGAACCGCGAGACCGGGGGGTTCATCGTCATCGACCGGATGACCAATCAGACCGTCGGTGCCGGGATGATCCATTTCGCCTTGCGCCGGGCGCAGAACATCGCCTGGCAGGCAACCAGCGTGGACCGCTCCGCGCGCGCCACGATCAAGCAGCAGGCGCCGTGCGTGCTGTGGTTCACCGGCCTGTCCGGCGCGGGCAAATCGACCATCGCCAATCTGGTCGAGTCGCGGCTGCTGGCGCTCGGCCGGCACAGCTATCTGCTCGACGGCGACAATGTCCGGCACGGGCTGAACAAGGACTTGGGTTTCACCCCGGCGGACCGGGTCGAAAACATCCGCCGCGTCGCCGAGGTGGCCCGGCTGATGGCGGACGCCGGACTGATCGTGCTGGTCGCTTTCATATCGCCGTTCCGCGCCGAGCGCCGCCTGGCGCGCGACCTGGTCGGCACGGGGGAATTCTTCGAGATATTCGTCGACACCCCGCTCGCCGTGGCCGAGGGGCGCGATCCGAAGGGCCTCTACAAGAGGGCGCGGCGCGGCGAGATCGCAAACTTCACCGGCATCGATTCGCCCTACGAGCCGCCCGAAGCGCCCGAGCTGCGCATCGATACAGTGGCGCTCACGCCCGCCGGAGCGGCGGAGCGGATCGTCGAAATGCTGCGCGCGGCGGGCAAGCTGGGCGAACACTGAGGCAAAAGCCCGAAGCCCGGCGCGTATCCGAGGGAGGAAGCCGATGCCGAAGCTGCGCTCGCTGCCCGACCACCCGGTCATGCGCGACATCTACCGGGCCTATCCCGCGTCTTGCCGGCCGCTCGGCGAGTTGACCGAGGCGGTGATGCGCGGCCCCTCGCCCTTCTCCCAGGGCGAGCGCGAGCTGATCGCCGCCTATGTCTCGGGCCTCAATGCTTGCGTCTATTGCCATGGCGTGCATGCCGAGGTCGCGGCGGCTTGCGGCGTCGACCGCGCCCTGTTCAAGCCGCTCCTCGACGATATCGACACCGCCGATGCGCCCGCGCGGATGAAGCCGGTGCTGCGCTACGCGAAGAAGCTCACCGAGTCGCCCGCGCGCCTCACCGAGGCCGACGCGAAGGCGGTCTACGATGCCGGCTGGGGCGACGATGGGCTGTACTTCACCGTTGCCGTCACCGCGCTGTTCAACTTCTACAATCGCTTCGTCGAGGGCTGCGGACTGGACGCGCCGAAGGGCTATAATCAGGAGGCGGCGGCGCGGCTTTCGCGCACCGGCTACGACGTGTTCGCGCAGCTCGCGCCAGCAGCGGCCAAGACGCCGTAGCGGTCGGGCGCGGCGCCCGGCGCGTCGGCGCGGGCGGCGGGAGGATCGACGGAATGAATGCGCGGGTCCTGCCCCTGCTCGGCACGCGGCGGTTTCTGCCCCTGTTCGTCACCCAGTTCCTGGGCGCGGCGAACGACAATCTGTTCAAGAACGCGATCGGGATACTCATCGTCTATCGGCTGCTCGCCGCGGACCCCGCGCAGGCGCGCATCCTGGTGACCGCGGCCGCCGGCATCTTCATCCTGCCCTACCTGCTGTTCTCCTCGCTCGCCGGCGAATTGGCCGACAGGCTGGAGAAGACGCGGCTGGTCCGGATCGTAAAGTCCTGCGAGGTCGCCATCATGGCGATCGGATCGGCGGGCCTCTATCTCGGCGATCCCTATCTCCTGCTTGGAGTGCTGTTCCTGCTCGGCATCCATTCCACCTTCTTCGGCCCGCTCAAATATTCGATCCTCCCGCAATACCTGGCGCCCGATGAGCTGCTCGGCGGCAATGCGCTGATCGAGGGAGGGACCTTCCTCGCCATCCTGATCGGGACCATCGTCGGCGGTCTTTCGATTCTGGCTCCGGGCGGTCTTGCGCTCACCTCGATCCTGCTGCTCGCGGTCGCCATATCGGGGCTCGCGGCCAGCCTCGCGCTTCCCCAGGCTCCGGCGAACCAGCCGGACCTGCGCATCGACTGGAACCTCCCGCGCGCCACAAGGGACGTCCTGCGCACCGTGACCCGCCATCGCGAGCTCAATCTCGCGGTGATCGGAATATCCTGGTTCTGGGCGGTCGGCGCCGTCTATCTCGGCCAGCTTCCGGCGCTGGCCAAGGAGATACTCTCCGCCGACCAACAGGTGGTGACCCTGATGCTCGCCATGTTCTCGATCGGGATCGGTGCGGGCTCGCTCGCCTGCGCCCGCTTGCTGCGCGGCGAAATATCCGCGCGCTACGTGCCGCTGGCCGCGCTCGGCATGGCCCTGCTTTCGCTCGATTTGCGCTATGCGAGCGCCGCGGCGGCGCGGTCGGGCGCCGAGATCGGAGTCGGCGCCTTCATCGCCTCCGCGTCCGGCCTCCACTTGTTGATCGCGTTGTTCCTGATCGCGGCCTGCGGCGGGATGTTCACCGTGCCGCTCTACGCCATCTTGCAGGCGCGCAGCGATCCGAGTGAGCGGGCGCGCGCCATCGCAGCCAACAATGTGATGAACGCGATCTACATGGTGGCCGCGACCTTGGTCGCCGTGGCGCTGCTCAAGGCTGGCGTCGGCGTGCTCGGCCTGTTCGTTGCCGGCGCGATCGGCAACGCCCTGGTGTCCGTAGCCGCGTTCGCGGCGCTGCCCGAGGCCGCGTTGCGCCGGACCCTGGTGGCGGCGTTCCCGGGTCGCCGGCGATGACGCCTCGCGCCCGCCCGCCGGAATCGGCCATCACTTCGCCATAGTGTGACGGCATGACCGATGCCGTGACCAAGACCGTCAATCTCGCGCTTCAGGGCGGCGGCAGCCACGGCGCCTTCACCTGGGGAGTGCTCGACCGGCTGCTCGAGGACGAGCGCCTCGCCATCGAGGGGATCACCGGCACCAGCGCGGGCGCGATGAATGCGGCCATCCTGGTGCAGGGCTGGTCGAAGGACGGGCGCAAGGGCGCGCGCAAGACGTTGGACGCGTTCTGGCATCGTGTGGCCGATCTTGCCGTGCTGGCGCCCGCCTGGCGCAGCGCCTACGACGTCCTCGTCGGCAACTGGAATGTCGACGATTCGCCCACCGCCTATTTCGCCGACCTGTTCCAGCACGCGCTGTCGCCCTATCAGATCAATCCGCTCGGCGTGAATCCGCTGCTCGACATCGTGAAGGACATGGTCGTCGAGAAGGACATCCAGCGCGGCGAGCCGCTCAAGCTGTTCATCACCGCGACCAATGTCGAGACCGGCAAACCGCATGTGTTCGAGCGCGACAAGATCACGGTGCCGGCGATCATGGCCTCGGCCTGCCTGCCCTTCCTATATCAGGCGGTCGAGGTCGACGGGGTGCCGCACTGGGACGGCGGCTATATGGGCAATCCGGTGATCTGGCCGCTGATCTACGGCTGCCAGAGCCCCGACGTTGTGCTGGTGCAGATCACGCCGCTGACCCGCCCCGGCACGCCGCGCACGACGACCGAGATCATCAACCGGGTCAACGAGATCAGCTTCAATTCCTCGCTGATGGCGGAGATGCGGGCCATCGCCTTCGTCCAACGGCTGATCGGCGAGGAGCGGCTGAAATCGGACGAGGATCAGCGCCTCAAGCACATGCACATCCACCGCATCGCCGCCGAGGATGAGATGCGGGCGCTGGGCGCCGCCAGCAAGGCCAATGCCGCGCTCGACTTCCTGCTGCACCTGCGCGAGCTGGGACGCAAGACGGCGGACGCCTGGCTGGCCGCGACCTGGGAGGATCTCGGCCAGCGCACCAGCATCGACTTGCGCGGGATATTCCTCTAGCGCGAGCGAGGGACGGAACGGGCGGGGGACCTAGACTATAGGTCGGAGGTCCTCACCCAGCGCCGTTCGCGCGCGGATAGCGCGATCGCGTCGATCGCCTGCTGGATATGCCAGGCATCCTCGAAGTCGGGCCAGGCGGGTGGGCCGCCGGCGATCGCCTCGATCAGCATCTTCGCCTCGATGGTCTTGAGATCGTTGAAGCCGATATGGTGCCCGGGGGCGGGCGTGAAGGAACCGTAGGGCGGATGGTCGGGCCCGGCCAGGATGGTCTTGAACCCCGCCCGGCCACGCCGCTGGCCCGCGGTGAATATCTGCAATTCGTTCATCCGCTCGAAGTCGAGCAGGATGGTCCCTTTGCTGCCGGTAAGTTCGAAGGCGAGCGTGAGCTTGCGTCCCCACGCGATCCAGCTCGCCTCGATCGAGCCGGTGGCGCCGCTCGCGAAGCGCAGCAGCGCGCGGGCCTGGTCGTCCACCTCGACCGCGCGCGTCTTGGCCGATCCCCGGGCCGCGGGCCGGCGCGCGATCGCGGTGACCAACTGGCCGCTGACCTCGGCGATCTCGCCGGCGAGATGCCGCGCGACCGAAAGTATGTGGCTGCCGATGTCGGACAGCGCCCCGTGCCCGCCCGCCGGATCGAAGCGGAACACCCAGGGCGTCTTCGGGTCGGCCATATAGTCTTCGAGATGCACGCCGCGAAAGCCGATCACCTCGCCGATTTCGCCCGAGGCCACCATCTCGCGGGCGAGCCGGATCAGCGGATGACGCAGATAGTTGAACCCGACCACGGTCACGGCGCGGGCCTTGCGCGCGGCCTCGGCCATCTCCCTGGCGTCGGCGGCCGAGGCGGCGACCGGCTTCTCGCACCAGACATGCTTGCCGGCGGCCAGCGCGGCGAGCGCCATCGGCTTGTGCAGCGCGGTCGGCGTGGTGATCGAGACGACTTCGACCGCCGGATCGGCGACCAGGGTCTTCCACTCGCCGGTCGAGCGGGCGAATCCCAGCGCGCGCGCGGCCTTCTGCGCGGTCTTGGCGTCGATATCGGCGAGCAGCTCGAGCGCGGGCTCGCGCGGGAGCGCGAAGAAGGTCGGCGCCGCTCGGAAGGCCTGGGCGTGGCACTTCCCCATGAACCCGCTGCCGATCAGCCCGACCCCGAGCCGTTTCATCGCATTCGCCCTCAAGAGGCCGCGCGCGCGTCGGTTTTCGGCAGGCCCGCGCGCATGGTGGCAATCACGCGCGTCGCGCCCGCGGCCATCAGCCGCGCGTCCGAAGAGACCGTGACGAATTGAAATCCCTTCTCGATCATGCGCAGCGCGTATTCGGGTGTGAGATTGTGGATGCCCGGCACCACCTTCTTCTCCCTCGCGCGGCGCAGCACAAGATCGATGGCCTCGACCACCGGCTTCTCCTCCTGGTCGAATTTCGGCGTGCAGCCGAGCGCCAGCGACAGGTCGGCCGGCCCGATATAGACCGCCGTCAGCCCCTCCACCGACAGGATGTCGTCGATGCGGTCGAGCGCCTGGCGCGTCTCGATCATGGCGAAGGAGATCATCTGATCGTTGGCATGCGCCGGATAGTCGGCGCCGCCGTAGAGGAACGCGCGGATCGGACCGAACGAGCGCTGCCCCTTCGGCGGGTAGCGGCAGGCCGAGACCAGACGCTCGACGTCGGCGGCGCTTTGGATCATCGGGCAGATCACCCCGTAGGCGCCGGCATCGAGCATCTTCATGATGATCGCGGGGTCGAGCCAGGGCACGCGCACCAAGGGGGTGGTCGCGGTCGTGGAGATCGCGGTGAGC
>JASHSH010000137.1 GCA_030040955.1 Rhodospirillales bacterium | reverse complement strand
AGCAATATGTGCGCGAGCCGGGTGGTGAGCACGCGCGTCTTGCCGGTGCCCGCGCCGGAAAGCACGAGCACCGGCCCCTCGGTGGCCTCGACGGCTATGCGCTGCTCGGGATTGAGCGCATCCAGCCAGGGCGTCTCCTTCGGCACATAGGCGGGCGCGGGGACGAAGGGCGCGGGCGCCTCGGCTCCGGCGGGCGCGGGAACGCGGGGCGACGGAGGCGCGGGGGGCGCGACCTCGCGCGGCTCGTCGTCGAGTGCGAACGGATCGGACATCGGAGGGACTATAGCGAAGCGGCGGGGCGAGGGAGAAGGGAGGGGGAGATCACCTCGGCAGCGCACCCGCGCTCACCCCCTCTCGCTATCGAGATGCGCCATCTGCGCCTCGGCGTAGCGGCTGCCGGCCACTTGCTCGGCCGGCACGGCGGCCTCGATCTCGGCCATCTCGGCCGCGTCCAGCTTCGTCTCGGCGGCGGCGAGCGCGTCGGCCAGATGCTTGCGCGTACGCATGCCGATCAGCGGCACGATGTCCTCGCCCTTGTTGCAGGCCCAGGCGATGGCGAGCCGCGCCGGGGTCGTGGCCCGCTTCTCGGCCAGCGCGCGCAGCCGCTCCACCAGCCCGAGGTTGCGCGCGAGATTGTCGCCCTGGAAGCGCGGCAGCCCGTGGCGGCGGTAATCGCCGGCATGGTCTGCCTTGGCGCCCAGGCTTCCGCCCATCAGCCCGCGCGACAGCACGCCATAGGCGGTCATGCCGACGCCAAGCTCGCGCAACGTCGGCAGGATCGAGCGCTCGATGCCGCGCGTCATCAGCGAATATTCGATCTGGAGCTGGACGATCGGATGGGCCTTGGCGGCGCGGCGGATATTGTCCGAGCCGTATTCCGAGACGCCGATATGCCGCACATATCCCGCGCGCACCATCTCGGCGACCGCGCCGAGCGTGTCCTCCACCGGCACCCGCGCATCCGCGCGGCAGGGCTGGTAGAGATCGACATAATCGGTGCCGAGGCGCTTGAGCGTGTAGGCGAGCGCGGTCTTCACAGCGACGGGGCGCAGATCCATCCCGATCCAGGAACCGTCGGGCGCACGCTGCGCGCCGAACTTCACCGCGACGAAGGCGCGATCCCGCCGCCCCATTAGCGCGCGGCCCAGCAGCATCTCGTTATGGCCCATGCCGTAGAAATCGCCGGTGTCGAACAGCGTGATGCCGGCGTCCAGCGCGGCCTGGATCGTGGCGATCCCTTCCGCGTCGTCGGGTGGACCGTACATGCCCGAAAGCCCCATGCAGCCGAAGCCGATCGCCGAGACCTCCGGGCCGTTCCTGCCGAGCTTGCGCTTGCGCATCCGCACCTCCCCTGACGCTCGCATCTAGATGAGGCGCCGCGTCCCGGCGCGCAAGGCGGAGCGCGCGCGGACATTCCCTCCACCGTCATGCCCGGGCCGGGCGAAGCCCGTGACCCGGGCATCCACGGTCTTCGTAGGGCCGCATCCGTGGATGGCCGGGCCAAGCCCGGCCATGACGCGTAACAACCGCAACCTCGTTCCCTTGATCGTCATGCCCGGGCCGGGCGAAGCCCGTGACCCGGGCATCCACGTCTTTTCGTCCGGAGCATCCGTGGATGGCCGGGCCAAGCCCGGCCATGACGAACGAGGGCTTGCGCGACTGGACGGGCGGGGGACTCTCCCCCATAACCGCTGCGTGCAGAACCTGATCCTGATCGTCTTCGCGCTCACCTATCTGGGCATGGCGCTCGGCTATGTGCCGGGGCTGAAGCTCGACCGCACCGGGCTCGCCCTGCTGGCCGCCGTCGTGCTGCTGGCGACCGGCGCGGTGAATCTCGCCGGCGTCGGCCGCTCGGTCGACATGCCCACGCTGGTGCTGCTGTTCGGGCTGATGATTCTGTCGTCGCAGTTCCGCGTGGCGGGATTTTACGACTGGATCGCCGGCAAGGTCGCCGGCGCCGCCGGCCCGCCGCGCCGCCTGCTCGCCATCGTCGTGATCGTGGCCGGGCTGCTCTCCGCGCTGCTCGCCAACGACATCATCGCCTTCGCCTTCGCCCCCGTGATCGCCGCCGGCACGCACCGGCGCGGGCTGGACGCGCGCCCGTTCCTGATCGCGCTGGCGGCGTCGTGCAACGCGGGCAGCGCGATGACGGTGATCGGCAATCCGCAGAACATCCTGATCGGCCAGGTCGGCCATCTCGATTTCCTGCGCTTCCTGTTCGCCTGCGCGCCGGTCGGGCTGGTCTCGCTCGGCATCGTTTATCTGGTGGTGCACTGGCAGTGGCGCGCCGAGCTCGACCACCCGGCCAGGCCCTACCACGCACATCTGCCCGGCCCGGACCCGTGGCAGACCGGCAAGGGCGCGCTCGCCGCGCTCGTGCTGGTCGGCCTGTTCGTGACTTCGCTGCCGCGCGATCTCGCCGCCCTCGTGGTGGCGGCCGCGCTGCTGTTCAGCCGGCGCATCGCCAGCCGCGACCTGATCGGCGGGGTCGATTGGGGATTGCTGCTGCTGTTCGCCTGCCTGTTCGTCGTCACCGGCGCCTTCTCCTCGCTCGGCCTGGCGGCCTCGGCGATGGACTGGCTGACCGCGCACCAGC
>JASHSH010000136.1 GCA_030040955.1 Rhodospirillales bacterium | reverse complement strand
AAAACACCCGCCCGGGGGCGGCCACGCGCCACCCTCCGCGCCGCGCAAAAGCGGGAAGGCACGCAGGCTATGCGCTCACCCGGCGGTGGTCAATAGATACTGCCGAATTTTCGTAAAGATATCGTTACTAAAACTTTCCGAAAATTGCGCGGGGACAGTCAGGTCGGGCGTCCATTGATGCCGGAACCAGGTGGCCTGGCGCTTGGCATAGTTGCGGGTGGAACGCTGGGCGAGCGCGACCGCCTCTTCCAGGCCGATCTCGCCTTCGATATGGCGGGCAAGTTCGCGCACCCCCAGCGCCTTCATCGCCGGCAGCGCGGGATCGAGCTTGCGGGCCAGAAGCGCGCGCACCTCGCCGATGGCGCCGCGCTCCACCATGACGCGGAAGCGCGCATCGCAGGCGGCGTAGAGCGCGGGCATCGGCGGCGCGGCCAGGATGCCGAAAGCCCGCGCGCCGATGCCGCCTTCGTCCCGCCGCGCCTGCCAGCGGGCGAGCGAGATGCCGGTCGCCTCGATCACTTCCCAGGCGCGCATCAGACGCTGGCTGTCGCCGGGATGGAGCCGGGCGCCCATCTCGGGATCGCGCGCGGCAAGGCGGGCGTGGAATTCGGAATTGCCCAGCTCGCGGAAGGATTCCCGCGTCCGCGCGCGCACCGCTTCCGGGATCGGCGGGATCGGCGCCAGCCCGCCGAGCAGCGCACGGATATACAGCCCCGTGCCGCCGACCAGGATCGGCAGGCGGCCGGCCTCCCAGGCGGTATCGCATTCGGCCCGCGCGAGTTCGCGCCAGCGCCCGGCCGAGCAGGCCTCGGTCGGCGAGAGAAATCCGTAGAGACGATGCGGCAACCGCGCCTCGTCCTCCGGGCTCGGCCGGTTGGTGAGAATCGCCAGGCCTTCATAGACTTGCATCGCGTCGGCGTTGATCACGTTGCCGCCGAATTCCTTGGCGACGCGGAGCGCGAGCGCGGACTTGCCCGAGCCGGTCGGCCCGCCGACGGCGATCAGCGCGCGCTTCACGGAGCCGCGCCCCACCTACTTGCGCTTGCGGTCTCTCCCGCGCGCGCCCTAAGGTTGTGGGCGCGAAGGGGAAGTCGATGCGTCGAATTGCCGCCGCCGCGCTGACGGCCGCTGTCGCCTGGATCGCGCTCGCCCCGCCGCCCGCGCGGGCCGAGACGATCAAGCTCCGCGACAGTTGGGGAGACGAGCGCGAATCGAGCCGCGAGCCGGCGGCGCCGAAGGCGGCGAAGCCGAAGAGCGCCAAGACCCAGACCGGGGTGATGGTGCTCAAGTGCAAGTCCGACGCCTGCTGGAAGAAGCATCCCGACGGCACCTATATCGTGATGCCGAAGCAGAAGCAGCAGTGAGCCTGCTCCCTCAGGCAAGCCGGAACGGACCGCCGCGCTCGATGGCGCGCTGGTAGGCCGGCCGCGCGCGGATGCGCGTCTGATAGGCGCGCAGGTTGGGCAAGTCCGCGGCATGGCCGCGCGCGACCGCGGCCTCGACGACGAAGCTCATCATGAAATCGGCGGCCATCGGCTCGGCGCCCATCAGAAAGTCGCGGCCCGCCAACGCGCGGTCGATGAAGCCGAGATAGTTGGCGAGCTCGGATTGGATGCGCGGCCGCAGCGGCGCGCCGGCCTCGCCCAGCCGCCCCACATACAGGGCGAGCACGAGCGGGAACATCGCCGAGCCTTCGGCGAAGTGCATCCATTGCAGATGCTCGACATGGGCGGGCGAATCGGTGGACGGAAAGAGTTTCCCGCCGCCATATTTGCGCGCGAGATATTCGACGATCGCGCCCGACTCCGCGACCACCCGGCCCTCGTCCTCGATCACCGGAGACTTGCCGAGCGGGTGGATCGATTTCAGCTCGGGCGGCGCGAATCGGGATTTCGGATCGCGCGCATAGGGCACGACCTCGTAGCCGACCCCCAGCTCCTCGAGCAGCCAGAGGATGCGCTGGGAGCGCGAATTTTCGAGATGATGGACCTTGATCATGCCCGCCTCCCCTTCGGCTCGCGCGATGATACACGCTGTCGGCGCACTGTCGCCCTTTGCCTCCCCCTTCGAGACATTTTTCGCCTCATCCCGAGCCGGCGCGCAGCGCCGAGTCGAAGGAGAGGCGAAAAACCCCCAGGGTGAGGCAAACGATTTCTGCTGCGTCACCGGGTTGACATGGAAGCCGCGAGCCGATAGCGAAGCCGCCTCGAACCGACAATTTCCCGCCTTGGTGCCCGCGCGCCCATCCATGCAACGCGTGCTTACCGCGATCGATCCGTCCGGCGGCCTCGACGAGGCCCGGGCGCGCGGCCTGCGCGACGCGCTTGCCGCGGCCGGCGCGCAACCCGGCGAGCCGGCCTGGCTCGATCCCGCCCGCGCCCTCGATCTTCCGTTCGCCGGAATCGACGAGGATGCGGCCGAAGCGGCGGCCCGGCGGTGCCTGGCGGGCCGCGCGGTCGATCTGCTGGCGCAGCCGGCGGAGGGAAGGCGCAAGGGCCTGCTGGTCGCCGACATGGACGCGACCATCGTGGTCGGCGAGACGCTCGACGAGCTCGCGGCGCGGGCCGGGCGCAAGCAGCAGGTGGCCGAGATCACGGCGCGCGCGATGAACGGCGAGATCGACTTCCCGACCGCCTTGCGCGAGCGCGTGGGTCTGCTGCGCGGCCTTCCCCTGGCCGCGCTGAAGGAGACGCTGGCGGCGATCGCCTACACGCCGGGCGCGCGCGCCCTGGTGCGCACGATGCGGGCGAACGGCGCGCATACGGTGTTGGTGTCCGGCGGGTTCACCTTCTTCACCGCCGCGGTGCGCGCGCATTGCGGCTTCGACCAGGACGTGGCCAACGAGCTCGAGATCGCCAAGGGCAAGCTCACCGGCCGGGTGGCCGAGCCGATCCGCGACGGGCACGCCAAGCTGGAGACGCTGCGCCACACGGCGGAGTCGCGCGGCATCGCGCTCGAATCGTCGCTCGCCGTCGGCGACGGGGCCAACGATCTGGAGATGCTGGCGGCGGCGGGGCTCGGGGTGGCGTTCCACGCCAAGCCGGCGGTGGCGGCGCGCTGCCGCGCCCGCGTCGATCACGCCGATCTGACCGCCCTGCTGTTCGTCCAGGGCTACCGGCGCGCGGAGTTCGCGGAGTAGGTCTCCGTCGGATTGGACGCGCCGCCCCCACCCCTGCCCTCCCTGCGCAAGCGGGGGAGGGAGTTCTTCATGGGCGCGTGTCTCCTCCCCGCAGAGGGGGAGGGAGTTGTTCGTTGGAGCACGTCCCCTCCCCCGTTACGGGGAGATCGACGTATACGTCGATGGGTGGGGTGGGGCGGGGTCGGATGCGATCCGATTCGAGCGGGATCGCGACCTAGCGCTGCGTCTCGCCCTGCGCGCCGGTGACCGGGAGCGGGACGAAATGCAGCCCGGCCTCGTTCTGCACCAGCAGCAGCAGCGTCTTGCGCCCGGCCTTGCGGGCGGCGTCCACCTTCTGCGCCAGGTCGGCCGGCGATTTCACCGCCTCCTGCGAAGCCTCGACGATCAGATCGCCGGCGCGCAGTCCCTTGTCGGCGGCGGCGCCGTCGGGCTTGACCTCGGTGATCACCACGCCCTTGGCGTCGGCGGGAAGGTCGAAACGCTCGCGCAGGCCCGAATTGATGTCGGCGACCGCGAGGCCGAGCGGCGGGATTTCGGTCTGGCCGCTGTCGCTCTTCTTGTTGTCCTTCTTGTCGGACTGCGACGCCTCCTTGTTCTCCTCCTCCTCGGGCAGTTCGCCGACCACCGCCTTGACGGAGACCGACTTGCCCTCGCGCCACAGCTCGACATCGACGCTCTTGCCGATCTGCGTCTCCGCCACCATGCGCGGCAGGCGGCGCATCTCGGGAACGTCGCGGCCGTCGAAGGAGAGAACCACGTCGCCGGCCTTGATTCCCGCCTTGTCGGCCGGCCCGCCGGGCGAGACGCCGGCGATCAGCGCACCCTTCGCCTCCTTGAGGCCGAGGCTGTCGGCGATGTCGGATGTCACCGACTGGATGCGCACGCCGAGCCAGCCGCGCCGCGTCTTGCCGAATTTCTGCAAGTCCACCAGCACCGGCTTGGCCTCGTTCGACGGGATCGAGAAGCCGATGCCGATCGAGCCGCCGGAGGGCGAGAAGATCGCGGTGTTGATGCCGATCACCTCGCCCTTCATGTTGAACAGCGGGCCGCCGGAATTGCCCTTGTTGATCGCCGCGTCGGTCTGGAAGAAATCGTCGTACGGGCCGGCGTTGATGTCGCGCGCGCGCGCCGAGATGATGCCGGCGGTGACCGTGCCGCCGAGGCCGAACGGGTTGCCGATCGCGATCACCGAATCGCCCACCCGCATCTCGTCCGAATTGCCGAAACTGACGAAGGGCAGCTTGCCGGGTGCGTCGATCTTGAGCAGCGCGAGGTCGGCCTTGGTGTCGCGGCCGACGATCTTGGCCTTGTAGGCCTGCTCGTCGTGCAGCACCACGGTGATCTGCTCGGCGTCGTCGATGACGTGATTGTTGGTCACCACCAGCCCGGCGGCATCGATGATGAAGCCGGAGCCGAGCGCGGTGACCTTGCGCGGCACGTTGTCCATGTTGTGGCCCTGCCGCTCCATGAAGTCCTTGAAGAACTCCTCGAACGGCGAGCCGGGCGGGAATTGGGGCAGGTCGGGCGCTTCGTCCGACTTCTTCAGCGTCTGCGTGGTCGAGATGTTGACCACCGCCGGCAGCAGCTTCTGGGCGAGATCGGCGAAGCCCTCGGTCGCGGGCGAGCCGGCCTGCGCCTGGGTCCAGGCCAGCGCGGTCAGGCCGAGCGCGGCGAACGCCGCGGGAAGGCGCTCGCGCGCCGGGCGGAACGGGCGGAACAGTCGGTTCAGGATCACGAGGAGCACTCCAAGCGGCGCGCGCCGGCGCCCGACGCGGCCGCGCCGGGCAATGGGTGGAATCTGGGGCAGGCCGGCATCGGCTTCAAGCACGGTGTCGCGGATCATTTTGCCGCATCCGCCGGAGGATTCCCACCGGATTGCGCCGCCTCCGGCTGCTCGGCGGCGCGGAAGTAGCGGAAGAATTCGGAATCGGGGGCGAGCACATAGCTGGTGGTATCGCCGCCGAGCGCGAGGCGGTAGGCCTGGAGCGAGCGCCAGAAGGCGAAGAATTGCGGGTCCTTGGTGAAGGCCGCGGCGTAGGCGGCGGTCGAATCGGCGTCGCCCTGGCCGCGCAGGATCTGCGCCTGGCGCTGCGCCTCGGCCAGGATGACGGTGCGGTCGCGATCGGCGCGGGCACGGATCTCCTGCGCCCGCTCGGCGCCCTCGGCGCGCGCCTCGGCGGCCTCGCGCTGGCGCTCCGACTGCATGCGGCGGAAGATCGCCTGGCTGGTCTCCGGCGGCAGGTCGGCGCGGCGGATGCGCACGTCGACGATGTCGATACCGAGCGGTTTGGCGTCCTCGGCCACCTGAGCCTGGATGTCGTGCATGATGTTCTCGCGCTCGGCCGAGAGCACCGAGGGCAGGGTGACATTGCCGAGCACCTTGCGCAGCGCGTTGTTGACGATCTGGCGCAGCCGGTCGCGCACCCCATCCTCGTTGCGCACCGCCTGGTAGAACTGCACCGGCTGGCTGATGCGGAAGCGGGTATAGGTGTCGACCACGATCCGCTTCTGGTCGGCCAGGATCACCTCCTCGGCCGGCGGATCGACGGCGAGCAGGCGGGCGTCGTAGCGCACCACGTCCTCGACGAAGGGCAGCTTGGCGTGCAGGCCGGGATCGAGGATGGTCGCGCGCACGCGGCCGAAGCGCAGGACGAGCGCCTCCTCGGCCTGGTTGACGATGAACAGCGACGAACTCACCAGGATCAGCACCGCGACCACGGCGAGCGCGTAGGCGAGCAGGTTCGGCCGCCTCATTTGCCGCTCCCCGCTTGCGTGGCCGACGGCGCGGCCGAGGCCGAGGACGCCGGCGCCGGCGCGGATGCGGCGTGCCCCTTGCCCAGCTCGGGCAGCGGCAGATAAGGGATCAGGTTGCGCGCGGCGGGATCGATGACGACCTTCTGCGAGGCCTTCAGCACCTCCTCGAGCGTGTCGATATACATGCGCCGCGCGGTCACGTCGGGCGCCTGTTTGTAGGCGGCGAGCACGGAGTCGAAGCGCTGCGCCTCGCCCTGGGCGAGATCGACCACCTGCTCCTTGTAGGCCTCGGCGTCCTGGACGACTCGCTCGGCGTCGCCGCGTGCGCGCGGGATGATGTCGTTGCGGTAGGCCTCGGCCTCGTTGCCCAGCCGCTCCTGGTCGGCCTTGGCGCGTTGGACGTCGTTGAACGCGTCGATCACCTCGGCCGGCGGATCGGCCTTCAGCAGCTGGACCTGGATGACGGCGATTCCCGCCTTGTACTGGTCGAGCAGCTGCTGCATGCGATCGCGCGTGCGCTGGACGATGGGGGCGCGGTCCTCGGACAAGGGCGCGCGGATCGGCAGCTGGCCGATCACCTCGCGCATCGCCGATTCGGCGACCACCTTCACGGTCGCCTCGGGATCGCGGATGTCGAACAGGAAGTTCTCCGGATTCTTGATCTGCCAGAACACCGAGAAGTTGATGTCGACGATGTTCTCGTCGCCGGTGAGCATCAGGCTCTCCTCGGCGGTCTCGGCGCCGCCCGAGACGGTGACGCCCTCGCTCGGCGAGCGGAAGCCCAGCTCGATGCGGTTGATGCGCGTCACCGGCGGCGTGATCACCGATTCGATCGGGCTCGGCAGGTGGTAGTTCAGGCCCGGCTGAGTGATACGGTCGAACGCGCCGAAGCGCAGCACCACGCCGACCTCGTCGGGATTCACCTTGTAGATGCCGGTGAGGCCCCACAGCACCAGCACCGCGACGACGATCAGGGCGAGGCCGCGCCCGCGTCCCCAGCCTCCCGGGAACAGGCGGCGGATGCGGTCCTGGCCGCGGCGCAACACCTCGTCGAAATCGGGACCGGGACCGCGCGGGCCGCGACCCCACGGGCCCTGGCCGCCGCCCCACGGGCCGCCTCCGTCGCCACCCTGCTTCCACGCCATCTGCGCTTCGCTCTCCCGCGCAATGCCCGCCCCCAGGCATGCGCGCCAACTCGACCCGGCGGCCCGCGCGGCCGCGCCTTCCATGCCTCGCGCCCTTTGCTTGGCGAAGCATCGGGCTTATATCACATCGGCGCGCCCGGCGCGCAACCCGAGGGGCGGCCGGCGCGGGCGGGAGGGAAGATGGCCGGCATCGACGAGGCCGCGGTTCTGGAGGCGCTCAAGGGCGTGCGCGACGCCGAGCGCGGCGGCGACCTGGTCAGCCTCGGCATGGTCAGCGGGCTCGCGGTGCGCGACGGGCATGTCGCCTTCGCCATCGAGGTCGAGCCCGCGCGCGGACCCCGGCTCGAACCGTTGCGCAAGGCCGCCGAGAAGGCCGTGTTCGACCTGCCCGGCGTGATCAGCGTGACCGCCGTGCTCACCGCCGAACGCCAAGGCGCCGCGCCCGCGAAGCCGCGCGCGCCCGCCTCCGATCACGGTCACGAACATGGGCCGCCAGGGCATGGCCAAGCGCATGGCCACGCCCATGGTCCGAGCCGGGTCAGCCGTCCCGGACCCGGAAGCGCGCAGCGCGGCGCGCATCTGCGGCCCGAGCATCCGCTGATGCCCGGCGTGAAGCATGTGGTCGCGGTGGCCTCGGGCAAGGGCGGGGTGGGCAAATCCACCACCGCGGTGAACATCGCGCTCGCGCTCAAGGGGCTGGGCCTGCGTGTCGGCATGTTCGACGCCGACCTGTTCGGCCCTTCGATGCCGCGCATGCTGGGCGTGCCCGGCAAGCAGCCCGGCTCCGCCGACGGCGAGAAGATCGATCCGATCGAGGCCTACGGAATGAAGGCGATGTCGATCGGATTCATGGTCAGCGAGGAAGAGCCGGTGGTGTGGCGCGGGCCGATGGTGATGGGCGCGCTCGAACAGATGATGCGCGACGTGAACTGGGGCGAGCTCGACATCATGATCGTCGACATGCCGCCGGGAACCGGCGACACCCAACTCACCATGACCCAGCGGGTGCCGCTCTCCGGCGCGGTGATCGTCTCGACGCCCCAGGACATCGCGCTCTTGGACGCGCGCAAGGGCCTGGCGATGTTCCGCAAGGTCAATGTCCCCGTGCTCGGGATCGTGGAGAATATGAGTTTCTATGTCTGCCCGAACTGCGGCCAGGAGGCGCATATCTTCGGCCATGGCGGCGCGCGGCTGGAGGCCACCCGGCTCGCCTGCGAGTTCCTGGGTGAAATCCCGCTCGACATCGCCATCCGCACCAATTCGGACGCCGGCACGCCGATCGTGGCCAGCCAGGCGGGCGGTCCGCTCGCCCGCGTCTACAAGGAAATCGCCGCGCGCATCTGGCAAAAGCTCCAAGAGGCGGACGCCACGCGCGGGTGATAGTTCGGCCCCGGCGCAAGAATCTTCTCGATTCTCTTGAATTCACATCGCAGGAGTGCCTAAATTTTAGCCATGCCCGCGTTAGACGGGCGGTGAGGAACTGCCATCCACCTTTGTTGGGAAGGAGGGGGCATGATCGTCCGAGACATATTGAAGTCGAAATCGAGCGGCGACGTGGCCACGACCATGGCCGACAAAACCGTGGCCGAGGCGGCGCACGACCTTCACCAGCGCCGGATCGGCGCGCTGGTGGTGGTCGACGCCGGGCAGCGCATCGCCGGGATCATCTCGGAGCGCGACGTGGTGCGGGGACTCGCCCAGCATGGCGAGAAGGTGCTCGGCCTGCGCGTGCGCGACCTGATGACGGCGAATGTGCTGGTGTGCCGGCCCGACGACGCGCTCGAAAGCCTGATGGAGACGATGACCGACAACCGCGTGCGCCATCTTCCCGTGGTGGCGGGCGAGCGGCTGGCCGGCATCATCACCATCGGCGACGTGGTGAAGGCGCGGCTGGAAGAGGCGCAGATGGAGATGGACCAGATGCGCGAATACGTCTCCGCCGCGCATTAGGGCCGCAAGCCGGCGGGGGATCGTTCGCCGCGCGCGATCGCGCGGAAGGGCGGCGTGTCCGCGTTCGCCTCACGCCTAGAGGGCTTTTCGCCTCTCCTTCGACTCGGCGCTTCGCGCCGGCTCAGGATGCGGCGAAAAATGTCTCGAAGGGGAGGCGAACGAAGTTGAGAGGCACGCGTGACCGGGCTTCCTTGCGCGCCGCCTTCGGACTAATACTTCCGCCCGATGGCACGACCGGGGATCGTTTCCGTCCTGATGACCTGCTCGCTCCTCTCGGCCCTCGCCGCGCGCGCCGCCGACTGCACGCAGCCGCCGGCGCCCGGGGTCGACTGGCAGCGCTGCTTCCTCGACGGCCGCGACCTGGCCGGCGACGATCTGGCGCGCGCGCATCTGATCGACACCAGCTTCGAGCGCGCCTTGCTCGACCGCGTGAACCTCACCGACGCCAACGCCTTCCGCGCGCGCTTCACCAAGGCGCGGATGCAGGGAGCCAGGCTCGACGGCGGCAATTTCGCCGAGGCCGACTTCACCGAGGCGAACCTGGCCGGGGCCAGCCTGCGCGGCGCGGACTTGCGGCGCACCCATTTCTTCAAGGCGATCCTGAAGAACGCCGACCTGTCCGGCGCGCGCACCCAGGGCGCCGACCTGCTCAACGCCGACCTCTCCGGCGCGACCTGGACCGACGGCAAGCGCGTCTGCGCGCCCGGTTCGGTCGGCGAGTGCTACTGAGGCGGCGATGGCCCTGCCCCCCGCCGAAGGCGAGGATTTCGCCCTGATCCAGGACCGCGCCCGGCTCGCCCTCGGGCTGCTGTCCCAGCACCGCATCCCGCCCACCCCCGCCCGCTTCACCGTGGCCTATGTCCACCATGCCGGCGAGATGCCCGATCTCTCTCTCGCGGTGAACCGGCTGGTCGGCCACAACAAGCTGACCGCGACCGCGGTCGACGAGATTTTCGACCAGTTCTACGGCCGCCAGATCGAAGAGGCCGAGCTGCGCAACGCCAGCCAGCAGATCGAGCGCACGGTGAACGAGGTGGTCGAGTATATCGACACCGCGACCGACACCGCGCAACGCTACGGCTCGGTGCTCGCCGAGTTCACCGACAAGGCGCGCGAGCAGGCCGCCGACATCGGCTCGGCGGTCTCCAACATGCTCGACGAGACGCATCGCATGGCGGAGACCAACCGCAGCCTGGAGGAGCAGCTGCAAGCCAGCTCGCGCGAGATCGCGCTGCTGCGCGAGCATCTCGAACGCCTGGAGATGGAGGCGAGCCTGGACGGGCTGACCGGCATCGCCAACCGCAAGCGCTTCGACGCCAGCTTGCGCGAGGCGATGGGCGCCGCCAACCGCGACCAGACCAATCTTGCGCTGCTGATGGTGGATATCGACTATTTCAAGCGCTTCAACGACACGCATGGGCATCTGCTCGGCGACCAGGTGCTCAAGCTGGTGGCGCGTTACCTGACCGACTGCATCAAGGGCAACGATCTGGCCGCGCGCTATGGCGGCGAGGAGTTCGGCGTGATCCTGCCGCGCACACGCCTCGAGGACGCGATCGCGGTCGCCGAGCAGATCCGGAGCCACGTCGCCTCGAAGAAGGTGGTGAACCGGCGCACCGGCCAGGCGCTGGGCCAGGTCACGCTGTCGCTCGGCGCCGCCGAGTACCGGCGCGGCGAGACCGCGGCCGAGCTGATCCACCGGGCCGACGAGGCGCTCTATCTGGCCAAGGGCGGCGGACGCAACCGGGTGATGTCGGAGTCAAATCTTCCGGCCAAGGTGTGAGCCGCGCGGGTGCTCAGTAGAGCGGCATGCGCCCGGTGAGCGCGAGCCAGGCGGCGGCGGCGGCCA
>JASHSH010000135.1 GCA_030040955.1 Rhodospirillales bacterium | reverse complement strand
ATCTCGGCGAGCGCGGCTCGGTAGTCCTTGTCGGTGCGGATGGGACGGATTTGCATGGTTGGCGATCCCAGAATTGCGAAATGGTCGAAGCATCAACGCGGTCATACTCGGCATGCGTGCCGAGGAATTTGACGTAGGCGGCCTGGCGCCGGAAGTCGAACGCGACGATCAACCGGTACCCGCCGCCCGCCACTTCGAAGCGAGCGCGCTCGGCGTTCAAAATCTTTGCCTTCGGTGCGGCCTGGCGCACCTCGTCCATCGAAGACCAATCCGCCGCCCTGACGAGATTGATCCAACGCGCCAACGGAACCATCGCCTCCGGGTGCCTGGTCCAGAATGCGACCAGGTTGCTTCGAGCGACGATCCGCATGCAATTCGATATCATGTTCCCGATTTGGGAACAAGAAAATTCGCCCCGCAGCCGTCATGGGCCCTGCTAGTGTATCTCTATGTCAGCTCGGAAGCCCGGCTCACCCCGATTCTGGCGTTCAATGTCGGCGCCAGCACGCCGCTGATCATTAGCCAAGTCGTGCGCCGAGGCCGCACCGACCCGGGTCCGACCTCCTAGTCCCATCAAACGAAAGGGGGCTCCCGGTGGAGCCCCCAAATCGCGGCGATAAGTCGCGGTCGATATGGTCGCGCTTGCTTACGCGGCCTTCGCCTCGACCGATTTCGGCTCGGCCGAGGCCTTGGTCGAGATCGCGATGGAGCGGGGCTTCATCGCCTCGGGCACCTCGCGCACCAGGTCGATGCTCAGCAGCCCGTTGACCAGGCTCGCCTCGGTGGCGCGCACATGGTCGGCCAGCTCGAAGCGTCGCTCGAAGGCGCGGCCGGCGATGCCGCGATGCAGGTACTCGCCGGGCTTGACCTCCTTGGTCGAACGGCCGGTGACCACCAGGCTGTTCTCCTTGCTCGTCACCTCGAGGTCGCCCTCGCCGAAGCCGGCGACGGCCATGGTGACGCGATACTTGTCCTCGCCCAGCTTCTCGATGTTGTAGGGCGGGTAGGAGAAGGTCTGCTCGTCGAGCCGGGTGGCGGCGTCGAGCATGCCGGCCAGATGGTCGAAGCCGACGGTGGAGCGGAACAGGGGCGAAAGATCGAAGCTACGCATGGCAACATCCTCCAATGAGCAATGTTTCCCGAGGCGCGTACCGCGCCGATCCGGCGCGGCGCGCCCGGTTCAGCGCACGGCCCCTACCATAGGCGGCCGTGCAAGCTGGATGTAGGCGGGAGGGCCTCGCTGTCAAGGCCTTGGGCGGTTCCGGGCCGGTCTGGCAAATCCGGCTTTAGTCGGCTATAATCAAACCCTTGGGAAGATACTAGCAAACCGACGGGGCACTGGCGGATGCCGCATTGGACGCATGACGACATACCCTGGGACGGCTTCGATCCGGCCCGGCTGGACCCCGACATCCTCAAGCTGGTCAAGGCGGCGGCGCTCACCGAATTCAACGCCGCCCGCTACACCGCCTATCTCGACAATGTGTTCAAGGACGACCCCGGCTTCCAGCGCCTCGTCCATGGCTGGCAGGCGGAGGAGGAACAGCACGGCACCTCGCTGGGCCGCTACGCCCGGATGGCCGATCCCGGCTTCGACTTCGAGTCCGCGTTCCGCAAGTTCGCCGAGGGCTATGTCATCCCGGTCGATGTCGACGCCTCGATCCGCGGCTCGCGGGTCGGCGAGATGGTCGCCCGCTGCGTGGTCGAGACCGGCACCAGCTCGTTCTACTCCGCCATCGGCGAGGCGACCGAGGAGCCGGTATTGAAAGAGATCTGCCGCCATATCGCCGCCGACGAATTCCGCCACTACAAGCTGTTCCTCGATTGCCTGCGCAAATATCTCCCGGCCGAGCAGGTCTCGCGCCTGACCCGGCTCCGCGTCGCGGTCGGACGGCTGCGCGAGACCGAGGACGACGAGCTGGCCTTTGCCTGGCACTGCGCCAACGAGGCCGGCCAGGAATACGACCGTGCCCGCGCCTCGGCGGCCTATGGCGCGGTCGCCTTCGGCGTCTACCGCTTCCACCATGTCGAGCGCGCCACCTCGATGGTGATGAAGGCGGCCGGGCTCAAGCCGCAAAGCTGGCTGGGCCGCGGCGCCACCCGTCTCGCCTGGTACATGCTCCAGGGCAAGGCCCAGCGGCCGCATCTGGCCGCGTGACGCGGCCGGCCCGGCGGGCCCGATCTACTCCCCTCCTGCCTTGGCGAGCTTGCGCGCGATGGGGGCGAATTCCTCGGCCACGCGGGCATAGACCTCGCGCTTGAACGCAACGATCCCCCGGGCGACCTCGCCGAGCTTCATCCATTGCCAGGCAGCGAACTCGGCCTCGTGCGCGTCGAGGACGATATCGGAATCGGCGCCGGCGAAGGCGAGCGCGAACCATTTCTGGCGCTGGCCGCGATAGCGCCCGCCCCACGAGCGCGCGGCGAGTTCGGGCGGCAGGTCGTAGGCCAGCCAGTCGTCGATCTCGGCGACGATCTCGGCCTTGTCGGTGCCGGTCTCCTCGACCAGCTCGCGCAGCGCGGCCCGGCGCGGGGTTTCGCCCGCGTCGATGCCGCCCTGCGGCATCTGCCAGGCGTCGAACGGCATGTCGAGCCGGCGCCCGGCGAACACCAGGCCGCGGCGGTCGAACAACGCGATCCCCACGCAGGGGCGATAGGCGGAGGCGGGAAACAGGGGCGCGCCGCTCACCGGCGGCTCAGGGCGCGGCGGGCACGACCGCGCTGGCGGGGGCGAGCACCGCGCCCTTCTGCTGCAGCGTCGCCGCCCAGGCGACCAGGCGCTCGAAGGTGACCGGGCGGGCCGAGACATAGACCAGCGCGCTGCCGTCGCGTTGCGCGGCGGCGAGC
>JASHSH010000134.1 GCA_030040955.1 Rhodospirillales bacterium | reverse complement strand
TCGATCTTCGTCGCCGCGATGCGCGAATGGCGGCGCGCCACGGCAAAGGGCCTGGCCGACCGCGATCTGGGCCGCATCGGGCTGGCGCGACGGATGGACCGGGTGATGCAGGTCACGCTCGGGCGCGAGATGGAGCAGCTCGAGGCACGCATGGGCTTCCTCGCCTCGGTCGGCTCGACCGCGCCCTTCATCGGCCTGTTCGGCACCGTGTGGGGCATCATGAACAGTTTCCACAATATCGGCGCCTCGAAGAACACCAGCCTCGCCGTGGTCGCGCCCGGCATCGCCGAGGCGCTATTCGCGACCGCCCTGGGCCTGGTCGCGGCCATTCCGGCGGTGCTCGCCTACAACAAGCTATCGACCGACATCGACCGCTACGCCGCGCGGTTGGAAGCCTTCGCCGGCGAGTTCGGCGCGATCCTCTCGCGTCAGCTCGAGGAGAAGGAGTAGCCGATGGCGCTCGCGGCGACCGGCGGCGGCAGGCGGAGCCGCAAGCGAAGGTTCACGCCGATCTCCGGCATCAACGTGACCCCGATGGTCGACGTGATGCTGGTGCTGTTGGTGATCTTCATGGTCACCGCGCCGCTGCTCACCGCCGGGGTGCCGGTCGACCTGCCGGCGAGCCAGGCCAAGCCGTTGCAGGGTGAGGACCAGCCGCTCAGCGTGACGATCAAGTCCGACGGCAGCGTCTGGCTCCAGGACACCAAGGTCGAGCTGGACCAGCTCGCGCCCAAGCTGAAGGCGGTGATGTCGGCCAAGCCCGATCAGCGAATCTTCGTGCGCGGCGACGCCACGGTCGATTACGGCCGCGTCATGGAGGTGATGGGCAACCTGAGCGCGGCGGGCCTCACCCATGTCGCGCTCGTCACCAAACCGCCACAAGGTTCCAGTAAGTCCTCCCGCTGACCATGGCCGCCAGCGCACGCACCGCGACCACCGCTCCCGTCGATCTGCACGGATTTCGGCGACCACCCGAACGTCCGCGCGCCGGGCTGGCGTTTTCGATCGCGCTGCATTTGCTGGTCGCCGCGCTGGTGATCTTCGGCCTGCCGTTCTTGCCGCCGACCGAGCCCCCGCTCGATGAATCGGTGCCGGTGGATCTGGTGCCGCTCGGCGAGACCACGGCGGCCCCGCCGCCAAAGGCCGAGCAGCCTCCGCCCCCGAAGGAGGAGCCGAAGCCCGAGCCGCCCAAGGCCGAGGTCCAGCCGCCCAAGCCCGAACCGCCGAAGCCAGAGCCGCCAAAGGCGGCACCGCCTCCGCCTCCGCCGCCACCTCCTCCGCCCGAGCCGCCGAAGCTCGCCGTTCCCGAGCCGGTGAAAAAGCCCGAGCCGCCCAAGGAGGAGCCGAAGCCGCCACAGAACCAGATCGCCGAGGCGAAGCCGCAGAAGAAGCCGCCGCCGCCCCCCGACGACTACGACTCCTTGCTGAAGACGCTCGACAAGATGAAGCAGGCGCCCAAGCCGCCGGCGCCCCAGCCCGATTCGCTGAAGGACCTGGAGAAGACCATCGCGCAGATGGAGCAGAAGACGCCGACGCCGCAACCTCAGCAGGTGACGGCGGCGACGCCGGCGCCGCTATCCTCGCTTCAGCCGAGCGCATCCGACATCGACTTCGTGCGCAGCCAGATCGAGCGCCGGTGGAACTTCGACATCGGCGCGCGCGACGCGGGCAGCCTGATCGTGCAAGTGCATGTGTTGTTGCAGCCCGATGGGACGGTGAGCGAGGCCGATATCGTCGACAACCCGCGCTATTCGACCGACAGCTTCTATCGCTCGGCCGCCGACAGCGCGCGGCGGGCGGTCCTTGCCGCCTCGCCCTTGCAGCTGCCGCCGGGCAAGTACGAGATGTTCAAGGACTTCACATTCCGCTTCGACCCGAGGAACGCCGTGCGATGACCAGAAACCTCCTGCTGTCCCTTGTCGTTGTCGCCCTGATGCCGCTGGCCGCGCCGCCGGCGGCGGCCGATCTCGTGATCGACATCAACCATCCCAACGTCCAGCCGCTGCCGATCGCGATCACCGATTTCGCCGGCGTGGCCGAACCCGAGCAGCAGACCGGACGGCAGATTTCGCAAGTCGTCTCCGCCGACCTCGAGCGTTCGGGCCTGTTCAAGCCGGTCGATCCCAAGGCGTTCATCCAGACACCCGATTCGCTGCGCCAGGGCGTGCGCTTCGCCGACTGGAAGGCGATCAACGCGCAGGCGCTCGTGCAGGGCAGCGCCGAGATCGCGCAGGACGGGCATCTGCGCGTCGAGTTCCGCCTGTGGGACGTCTACGCCGAGACCCAGATGGTGGGGCTGGCCTTCAATTCGGCGCCGGCCGGATGGCGGCGCGTCGCGCATCTGATCGCGGACGCCGTCTATAAGCGCATCACTGGCGAGGAAGGCTATTTCGACACGCAGATCGTCTATGTGTCGGAGAGCGGGCCCGCGCAGCGCCGAATCAAGCGCCTCGCCATCATGGACCAGGATGGCGAGAACCATCGCTACCTGACCGATGGCTCCGATCTCGTGCTCACGCCGCGCTTCTCGCCGAACCAGCGCGAGATCACCTACATGTCGTTCTTTCACGACACGCCGCGCGTCTATGTGCTCCACCTCGACAGCGGCCGGCGCGAGCTGCTCGGCGACTTCCCCGGCATGACCTTCGCGCCGCGCTTCTCGCCCGACAGCAACAAGGTGGTGATGAGCCTGGCGCTGAACGGCATCACCAGCCTCTACGAGCTCGACCTGCGCACGCGCAAGAGCACGCGGCTCACCGACGATCCGGCGATCGACACGGCGCCCTGCTATTCGCCGGACGGCGGCAAGCTGACCTTCGAATCCGACCGTTCCGGCAGCCAGCAGATCTACGTCGCGAACGCAGACGGATCGAATCAGCAACGCATCAGCTTCGGCGATGGCCGCTATGCGACGCCGGTATGGTCGCCGCGCGGCGATCTGATCGCTTTCACCAAATTGAAAGGAGGCGAATTCTACATCGGAGTCATGCATCCGGACGGGTCGGGCGAGCGCCTGCTCGCCGAGGGTTTCCTGGTGGAAGGTCCGACCTGGGCGCCGAACGGGCGCGTCCTCGCCTACTTCCGGCAAAACCCCAACGATCCCAATAGCCGGGGCGGTTCCGTGAAGCTTTACAGTATCGACCTCACGGGATACAACGAACGCCAACTTGTGACTCCGCAGGATGGCTCCGATCCAGCCTGGTCCCCCTTGATTCCATAGGGCGAGCCACGTATAGTCTGGCCGCCCGAAGGGAATCAAAGGCAGCACCGAGTCTTAACTAGCTCTTGCATGCTATCGGCCGCGCGCTTCTGGGCGTGGCCGTCCCGCCGAGTCCCACACCAACCCTACCCATCTCTCGCTAAGGGGAGAAAAGTAAATGAAGATGCGTTATCTAAGCTTGGTTGCCGCCATTGCCCTCGTCGCCGCCTGCGAATCCCCGCAGAAGACCGAGACCAAGCAGTCCGCCGGATCGACCACCGCGCCGGCCGCTCAGGCGCCCGCGCCCGCGCCGGCCCCCATGGCCCCCGAGGTGACTCCCGGGTCCGAGGGCGACTTCGTGGCCAATGTCGGGGACCGCGTGTTCTTCGACTTCAACAAGTCCGATTTGCGGCCCGACGCCCGCGCCACGCTGGGCAAGTGGGTTGCCTTCCTGAAGAAGTATCCGAACGACAAGCTGACCGTCGAAGGGCACTGCGACGAACGCGGCACCCGCGAGTACAACCTCGCCCTGGGCGAGCGTCGCGCCAACGCGGTGAAGAATTTCCTGGTTGCCGAGGGCGTCGACGCCGGCCGTCTGAAGACCATCTCCTATGGCAAGGAGCGTCCCGCCGTGCTCGGCCACAACGAGGCCGCCTGGGCGCAGAACCGCCGTGGCGTCGGCGTGATCGAGTAATCGAGGCCGGCCACCGGCCTCGCCGTCCGATTGAGGCGCCCGCCCCCGCGGCGGGCGCCTTAATTTTGCCCGCCGGACGGGGTTAGCATAGTCTCGCTGTGCGCGGTGCAGGCGCCCGCGGGGGTGCGAGGAGCGGATGATTCGACTTGGTTGGCGAGCGGCTCTGGTGCCGGCCGTGGCGGGTTGCCTATGGCTCGCCGTGCCCGCCTTCGCCCAACAGCAGGATGTACGGGATCTGCTCGACCGCATCGAGCGGCTGGAACGCGACCTCAGCATCCTGCAAAGCCAATTCTACCGCTCGCAGACCGGGTCGGGCGGCACCACGGTGATCACCTCACCGGCCGCCGGCGCCTCGGCGGGCGGGCCAGGTGCGCCCATTTCGGGCGACGTCTACAACCAGCTCGACCAACGCATCAGCGCGGTGGAGGACCAGCTGCGCGACCTCACCGGCAAGCTCGAGCAGGCCGGCCACGACACCGCCGAGCTGCGTGCCAGGCTCGACCGCATGCAGGCCGACAACGATGTCCGCTTCAAGGAAATCGAGCAAAAGCTGGCGGTCGGCGCCGCCGCGCCGGCTCCCGGTCCCGCAGCCGCGGCCGAGCCGCCGGCACCGGCGGCCGCGCCGACGGCTCCCGGACCCGCCCAGGCCGGGGCGGGCGGGCAGGCGGAATGGAATCCGACGATGGGTTCGGCGCCGCATCCGCTCGGCCAACTTTCGCAGCAGGATTTGAGCCAGCTGGAGCCGAAGAACGTGAACTCCGGCGCGCCAGCGCCGGCCGCCGCGGCCGCGGCCGCCCCCCCGGCTCCCGCCCCGGCGCTGGTCGGCAAGACTCCGCAGGAACAGTACGACTATGCCTTCGGCCTGCTGCGCGCCAACGACAATGACGGGGCAACGCGCGCCTTCCAGGCCTTCGTCGCGCAGCATCCCAACGACCCGCTGGCCGGCAACGCTACCTACTGGCTGGGCCAGATCTACTTCACCCAGGGCAAATATGAGCTGGCGGCGCCGATCTTCTTCGATGCCTATCGCAAATATCCGAAATCGGCCAAGGCGGGCGACAGCCTGCTCAAGGTAGGCCTGTCGATGAGCGCGCTGGGCAAGAAGAAGGAGGCCTGCGCCGCGCTCAACCGGTTCAGCGCCGAGTTCCCCGACGCCGGCGACACGCTCAAACGCCAGGCGGCGGCGGAGAAGCAGAAGCTCGCGTGCCCGACCGCCTGACCGGGCCGGTCCGGCCCGTTGGGCGCCTTCGGGGATGACCGAGGCGAAGCCCCTCGACGAGGCGGAATTCGACCGGCTGATGGAGCCGCTGGGCCCGTTCGAGCGCCGCCCGCGCCTCGCCGTGGCGGTGTCCGGCGGCGCCGACAGTCTGGCGCTGACCTTGCTGGCCGCGCGCTGGGCGCAGACGCGGCGCGGCAGCCTTCTCGCGCTCACCGTGGATCATGCGTTACGTCCCGACTCGAGCGAAGAGGCGGGCCGGGTGGGCGCCTGGCTCGCGGCCAAGCGCATTCCCCACGCCATATTGCGCTGGTCGGGGACCAAGCCCGCGCGCGGCGTGCAGGCCGAAGCGCGCGCTGCCCGTTATGCGCTGCTCCTGCGCCGCTGCCGCGAGGAGGGGATCGCGCATCTCCTGTTGGGGCATCATCGCGACGACCAGGCCGAGACGGTGCTGCTGCGGTTGGGTCGCGGCAGCGGCGTCGATGGGCTGGCCGGCATGGCGCCGGTCGTCGCCACGCTGGGCGCGCGCCTGCTGCGCCCGCTGTTGCCGGTGCCGCGCGAGCGCATCGAGGCGACGCTGCGGGCGATGGGGCAGGAATGGGTCGAGGACCCGTCGAACCGGAACGCCGAGTTCCGCCGCACGCGCCTGCGTGCCCTGCTTCCCGCGCTGGCTGACGCCGGCATCGGCGCCGTGCGCATCGCCGATACCGCCGCCCGGATGGCGCGGGCGCGCGAGGCGCTGGAGCGCGAGGCCGAGGCCCTGCTTGCCGGCGCGGCCTCGCTATTCCCAGCGGGATGGGCGCGCATCGAGCCCGGCGCCCTGCGCGACGCGCCGCCCGAAATCGCTTTGCGCGCGTTGGCCAGGCTGGTGCGGACCGTCTCCGGCGAACCCTATCCGCCGCGCCTGGACGGGCTGGAAGGGCTGCTGGCCGCGCTTCGCTCGGGTCCTCCCACCCGACGAAGCCTGGGCGGATGCCTGGTGGGGCCGCGTGGGGGTGCGTTGATCGTCTGCCGCGAGCCGGCCGCCATCGCCCCGCCGCTGGAATTGGCGGGTCCCGGGGCCTTGCGATGGGATGGGCGCTTCCTTCTCCGCCTGGCGGGCAAGGGCAGGGGCATGCTCGGCGCGCTCGGGCCGGAAGGCTGGAGCGCGCTCCGCCGGCGGATCGATCCCCCCGATCTGCCGCCGCTGGCGACCCATGGATTGCCCGCGATTTTCGATGCGCGGGGGCCAGCCGAGGTGCCGCATCTGGCCTATCGGCGCGCCGGGTCCCACGCACCGAGGGTCGTGTCGGTCCGCTTCGCGCCGACGGTGCCGCTCACCGGCGGCCTTGTGTGGAACGATGACGGCACTATGTGTTAGCCTATATCCTTCGTAAAAGGGCGCTTGCGCGCCTGCGTTCCTGCGATCGGGTACCGTGATGAATTTCAGCAAGAATCTCGTACTGTGGATCATCATCGCGGTGCTGCTCGCCGCCCTGTTCAATTTGTTCCAGACCTCGACCTCGCAACGCGGCGGCGCGAGCTACGCCTATTCCGACTTCATGACCGAGGTCGAGGGCGGCCGGGTCGCCGACGTGACCATCCAGGGCGAATCGATCACCGGCCACTTCACCGACGGCCGCGCCTTCAGCACTTATGCGCCGCCCGACGCCAATTTCGTTCCCAAGCTGCGACAGGCCAATGTGCGCATCACCGCGATGCCGAAGAACGAGGATTCGACCACCTTCTGGGCCTACATTCTCAATTGGATGCCGATGCTGCTCATCTTTGGCGCATGGATCTTCATCATGCGCCAGATGCAGTCCACCGGCGGCAAGGCGATGGGCTTCGGCAAGTCGCGCGCCCGGATGCTGACCGAGAAGACGGGCCGGGTGACCTTCGAGGACGTGGCCGGCATCGACGAGGCCAAGCAGGAACTGGAGGAAATCGTCGAGTTCCTGAAGGACCCGCAGAAGTTCCAGCGCCTGGGCGGCAAGATACCGAAGGGCGTGCTGCTGGTCGGCCCGCCCGGCACCGGCAAGACGCTGCTCGCCCGCGCCATCGCCGGCGAGGCGAACGTGCCGTTCTTCACCATCTCGGGCTCCGACTTCGTCGAGATGTTCGTCGGCGTCGGCGCCTCGCGCGTGCGCGACATGTTCGAGCAGGGCAAGAAGAACGCGCCCTGCATCATCTTCATCGACGAGATCGACGCGGTCGGCCGCCATCGCGGCGCCGGCCTGGGCGGCGGCAACGACGAGCGCGAACAGACACTGAACCAGTTGCTCGTCGAGATGGACGGTTTCGAGTCGAACGAAGGCGTGATCCTGATCGCCGCCACCAACCGTCCCGACGTGCTCGATCCCGCGCTGCTGCGCCCCGGCCGCTTCGACCGCCAGGTGGTGGTACCGAACCCCGACGTAGTGGGCCGCGAGAAGATCCTGCGCGTGCACATGCGCAAGGTGCCGCTGTCGCCCGACGTGGAGCCGCGCACCATCGCGCGCGGCACGCCCGGCTTCTCCGGCGCCGACCTGGCGAACCTGGTGAACGAGGCGGCGCTGCTCGCCGCGCGCTTCGGCAAGCGCGTGGTCAGCATGGCCGAATTCGAGGCCGCCAAGGACAAGGTGATGATGGGCGCCGAGCGGCGCTCGATGGTGATGACCGAGGAGGAGAAGCGCCTCACCGCGTATCACGAGGCCGGGCATGCCATCGTCGCGCTGCACGAGCCCGAATCCGATCCGATCCACAAGGCGACCATCATCCCGCGCGGCCGCGCGCTGGGCATGGTGATGCGCCTGCCCGAGGGCGACCGCATCTCGGTCTCCCGCGCCAAGTTGAAGGCGGACCTCGCCGTGGCGATGGGGGGCCGGCTCGCCGAGGAGATGATCTTCGGCGTCGAGAAGATCACCACCGGCGCGGCCTCCGACATCAAGATGGCGACCGACATGGCGCGCCGCATGGTCACCGAATGGGGGATGAGCGAGAAGCTCGGACCGCTCACCTACGGCGAGAACGAGCAGGAAGTGTTCCTCGGCCACTCGGTCACCACGCACAAGAACATCTCCGAGGCCACCGCCAAGACCATCGACGAGGAGGTCCGCAGCGTGGTCGACGAGGGGTATGCGCGCGCGCGGGCGACGCTGACCGAGCACATGGACGAGCTGCATACGCTCGCCCGCGGCCTGCTCGAGCATGAGACGCTGTCGGGCGAGGAGATCCGCGCGCTCCTGCGCGGCGAGCCGGTGGTCAAGGAGACCGGCCCCGCCGAGCCGCCGAGCAAGCCGCGCGAAACCGGCCGGCGGGCCTCGGTCCCGACCACCGGGGTGAAGGGCCAGCCGGGCTTCGGCACCGGCCCCGAGCCGCAGCCGGGCGCCTGATTTCCCGTCCAGCGATCCACCCGGCGGGCGCTCCGGCGCTCGCGCCGGTTCGCTAGGTCCGCGATGGCGACGCGCCCGCGCATCCTCGGCATCGTCAACATCACCGCGGACTCGTTTTCCGATGGCGGTCGGTACCTGGCGCCCCAGGACGCGATCGCGCATGGGCGGAGACTGTTCGCCGGCGGCGCGGACATTCTCGACCTGGGTCCGGCCTCCAGCCATCCCGATGCGGCGCCCGTCGCGGCGGAGGAGGAGATCGCGCGTCTCGCGCCCGTGATCGACGCCTTCGCCGACCGGCTGGACTCGCTTTCGATCGACAGCTTCCTGCCGGAGACCCAGCGCTACGCGATCGCGCGGGGCGTGGGCTTCCTCAACGACATCCACGGCTTTGCCGACTCGAGCATCTATCCGTTGATCGCCGGCGCCGATTGCCGCCTGGTGGTGATGCACATGGTGCAGGAGCGGGGCCGCGCCACGCGCGCTTCGATCCCGCCCGACGAGATGTGGGAACGCATCGAGACCTTCCTGGCGCGCCGCATCGCCGCGCTGGAGGCGGCGGGAATCGCCCGCGAGCGGCTGATCCTCGATCCCGGCATGGGATTTTTCCTCAGCAGCCGGCCCGAGGCCTCGACCCAGGTGCTCGCGCATATCGAGCGGCTGCGGCGCGCCTTCGGTCTGCCGCTGCTGATCTCGGTCTCGCGCAAGTCGTTCCTGCGCGGCCTGGTCGGGCGCGAGGTCGCCGACCTTGGTCCCGCGACCCTGGCAGCCGAATTGTTCGCCGCCGCTTGCGGCGTCGATTACATCCGCACGCACGACGCCGCCGCGCTCAGCGACGGGCTACGGGTGACGGAGGCGCTGCGCGCCGCGGCGGCCGAGCCGCTTCCCAGCGGCGTCCCGGCGCGCTAAGGAAGGGCGATGACGCGCAAGCTGTTCGGGACCGACGGCGTACGGGGCAAGGCCAACGCCGAGCCGATGACCGCCGAGACGGTCCTGCGCCTGGGTATGGCGGCCGGGCGCCACTTCACCCGCGGCGAGCATCGCCACACGGTGGTGATCGGCAAGGACACGCGCCTGTCCGGCTACATGCTGGAACCGGCGCTGACCGCGGGCTTCATCTCGGTCGGCATGGACGTCGTGCTGCTCGGCCCGCTGCCGACGCCGGCGGTGGCGCAGCTCACGCGCAGCCTGCGGGCCGATCTAGGCGTGATGATCTCGGCCTCGCACAACCCGTTCGAGGACAACGGCATCAAGCTGTTCGGCCCCGACGGCTACAAGCTGTCCGACGAGGTCGAGGCCGAGATCGAGGCGATGCTCGCCAACGGCGTCGCGGAGCATCTCGTCGAATCCTCGCATCTGGGGCGCGCGCGCCGGCTCGACGACGCCATCGGCCGCACCATCGAATTCACCAAGAACACCTTCCCGCGCGGGCTGCGGCTCGATGGGCTCAAGATCGTCATCGACTGTGCCAACGGCGCGGCCTACCGGGTGGCGCCGGCGGTTCTGTGGGAGCTGGGCGCCGAGGTAATTTCCATCGGCGTCGCGCCGGACGGGCGCAACATCAACAAGGATTGCGGCTCGCTGGCGACCGAATCGATGCGCCGGACCGTTACCGCGAAGGGCGCCGATCTCGGCATCGCGCTGGATGGCGATGCCGACCGGGTCGTGCTTTGCGACGAGAGGGGCGGCTTGGTCGATGGCGACCAACTGCTGGCGCTGATCGGCGCCTCCTGGGCGCGGGCCGGCCGGCTGCGGGGCGGGGGCGTGGTGGCGACGGTTATGTCGAATCTCGGCCTCGAACGCTGTCTCGCCCGCGCCGGGCTCTCCCTCGCGCGGACCGCGGTGGGCGATCGCTATGTGCTCGAGCGCATGCGCGCCGACGGCTACAATCTGGGCGGCGAGCAGTCGGGGCATGTGATCCTGGCCGACCACGGCACCACCGGCGACGGGTTGATCGCCGCGCTCCAGGCGCTCGCCGCGCTGATCGAGGCCGGCGGGCCGGCGAGCAAGGTGCTGCGCCCGTTCGAACCGCTGCCGCAGACGCTAAAGAATGTCCGCCTGCCGGCCGGCGCCGACGGCGGCGTGCTGGAATCGGGTCCCGCACGCGCCGCCATCGCGGCGGCGGAGGCGAGCCTGACCGGCTCCGGCCGCCTGCTCATCCGCAAGTCGGGCACCGAATCGGTGATCCGCGTCATGGCCGAGGGCGAAGACGAAGCGCTGGTCCGCCGCGTGGTCGACGAGCTGGCCGCCGCCATCGCCGCGCAGGCGGGGCGATAGGGTCGCGTGCGCGGCAGGGTCCTGGTCATCGCCGGCTCGGATTCCGGCGGCGGCGCCGGCATTCAGGGCGACATCAAGACCATCACCGCGCTGGGCGGCTACGCGGCGAGCGCGGTCACCGCGCTCACCGCCCAGAACACCAAGGGCGTGTTCGGCGTGCTCGACGTGCCGCCGGATTTCGTCCGCCAGCAGATCGAGCTGGTGCTCGACGATATCGGCGCCGACGCGATCAAGACGGGGATGCTCGACACGACGGCCACCATCGAAGCGGTGGCCGGGGCGCTGCACGGACGCGCTTCCGGCATTCCACTGGTGGTCGATCCGGTCATGTCGGCGAAGGGCGGCGCCAAACTGCTCGACGACCACGCGCACGGCGTGCTGCGAAAACTGCTGATCGC
>JASHSH010000133.1 GCA_030040955.1 Rhodospirillales bacterium | reverse complement strand
ACGCCGTTGGTGGCGAAGCCGCCGAGCGCCTTGTAGAGCGCGGCCGGAACGTTGCGCACCCGGAACACGAAGGTCGTGATGCAGGGACCCGCCGCGAGCGTCGGCACCACCGCCTCGCGCGCCATCACCAGGAAGCGGGTGGTATTGTGGCTTGCATCCTCGATATTGGCCGCCGCCGAGACCAGCCCGTAGATGCGCCCGGCCAGCTCGGAAGCGATCGCGGCGACGGACGGATCGCGCGCCTGCGCCACCTCCTGCGCCGCGCCGGCGGTGTCCGCGGCCACCACAGGGCGGATGCCGTGCTTGCGCAGGAAGTTGCGGCATTGCCCGAGCGCGTGGACATGGCTGCGCACCGTCTTCACGCCCTTCAGCGTCGCGCCCGGCACCACCAGCAGGTGGTGCTCGACCCGTTCGAAATGCTCGCCAAGAATATGCAGCCGCGATTCCGGCATCAGATGGTGGATATCGGCCACCCGGCCGGCGACCGAATTCTCGATCGGGATCAGGGCCAGGCGCGCCTGGCCTTCCTGCACCGCGCCGAACGCGTCCTCGAAGGCCGCGCAGGGCATGGGCGTGAGCTCGGGGAATGCCCGCGTGCAGGCCAGGTGCGAGTAGGCGCCGGGCAGTCCCTGGAAGGCGATCGTGCGGTCGGGGGCGGCGGTTTCGCTCATGCGTGTCGGCGGATGGGGGCGGGGTTGCGGAATGGCCAGCTTCGGTCTGGCGCGCGGCGGGATGAGAAGCTATAAACGGTGAACCGGCGTCACCTTATATCGGCGGGAACGGCGGTGAAACCTCTTTCTCCCGGCCCGGGGCGCGTCCGGCCGGCGGGACGCGGAAATACGGGGAGCCGTGCATGAGCATGATCATCCAGAAGCTCCTGGCCGGAGCCTTGTTCGCCCTCATGCTCATCAAGGGCATGGATTTGATCATCGACAGCTTCATGCCGGTCGAGGTCGAGCGCGCCGCATCGACCGGCGGCGCGGCCGAGGCCGCGACCGCGGCGGCGCCCGCCGCGCCCGAGAAGCCGCTGCCCGTGCGGCTCGCCTCGGCGGATGCCAAGAAGGGCGAGGACGTCGCCAAGAAGTGCCAGTCCTGCCACACCTTCAACCAGGGCGGGCCGACCCGCGTCGGACCCAATCTGTTCGGCGTGGTCGGCCGGGCCAAGGCCTCGCTCGCCGGCTTCGCCTATTCCGACGCGCTCAAGAAGGTCGGCGGCGACTGGACCTATGACGAGCTCGACAAATGGATCGCCAAGCCGACCTCGTACGCGCCGGGCACCAAGATGGCATTCGCCGGCATCGCCGACGGCCAGGAACGGGCGGACGTGATCGCCTATCTGCGCTCGATCAGCCCGCAGGCTCCGCCGCTCCCGCAGCAGTGACGCCCGGCTGCCCGCCGGAATTCGTCGCGCTGGCGCATCGACTCGCCGACGCGGCCGGGGAGATCGCGCGCCGCCATTTCCGCACGCGGCTCGCGGTCGACACCAAGCCCGACCATACGCCGGTGACCATCGCCGACCGCGACGCCGAGGCCGCGATGCGCGAACTCATCGCGCGCGAGGCTCCCGGCCACGGCGTGTTCGGCGAGGAGCACGGATCGACGCGCACCGACGCGGAATTCGTCTGGGCGCTCGATCCGATCGACGGCACCAAGGCGTTCATCACCGGCCTGCCCACCTTCGGCGTGCTGATCGCTTTGACCCGGGCCGGCTCGCCGGTCCTCGGCGTGATCGACCAGCCGGTCTCGCGTGAGCGATGGATCGGGGGTCCCGGCATGCCGACCACGTTGAACGGGCGCGCGGCGCGCGTCCGCGACTGCCCCGGGCTCGCTCAGGCGGTGCTTTACGCGACCACGCCGGACATGTTCCAGGGCGGCGATCTGGCGGCCTGGGACCGGCTGCGCGGGCGGGCGGCGCTCACCCGCTACGGCGCCGACTGCTACGCCTACGGGCTGCTGGCCGCGGGATTCGTCGATCTCGTGGTCGAGGCGAACCTGAAGCCCTACGACTACTGCGCCCCGGCCGCTGTGGCCCTGGGCGCCGGCGGGGTGGCGACCGACTGGGCGGGCGCGCCGCTCGGCATCGCCTCGGGTAGCCGCGTGGTGGTCGCGGGCGACGGCCGCGCGCATGCCGAGGCGCTCGCCTGCCTGCGCGCTTCGGCTTGAAGCCGGCGGCGCAAGCCCGCACACTGGCCCGCATCCGCCCCGGAGCCGCCATGCGTTTCCCCGCCGCCCTCCGTCTCGTCCCCCTGGCCTTCGCCGCGATCCTGTGCGCCGGTCCCGCGCCGGCCGACGAAATTCAGCCGCAGACCTGGATCACCATCTTCGGCGATCCGAAGTTCAAGAACGGGTTCGACCACTATCCCTACGTCAATCCGGACGCGCCAAAGGGGGGCGAGCTGCGCCAGGCCGCGATGGGAACCTTCGACAGCCTCAATCCGTTCATCGTCAAGGGCCAGCCGGCGGCCGGCGCGGAGAGCGTGTTCGACACGCTGATGTCGCGCTCGGCCGACGAGCCCGAGACGGACTACGGGCTGGTCGCGCAGAGCGCCGAGATTCCGCCGGACAAGTCGTGGGTGATCTTCAACTTGCGCCCTGAGGCGCGCTTCCATGATGGCAGCCCGATCACCGCCGACGACGTGGTCTTCTCCTTCGACACCCTCAAGGAGAAGGGCCAGCCCTTCTTCCGCTCCTATTACGAGGCGGTCACCAGGGCCGAGAAGCTCGACGACCACCGCGTGCGCTTCGTCTTCGCGCCGGGCGACAATCACGAAACGCCCTCGATCATCAGCGAGCTGCCGGTGCTGTCGAAGAACTACTGGGCGAAGCACAAGTTCGACGAGACCACGCTCGATCCGCCGCTCGGCAGCGGACCCTACAGGATCAAATCCTTCGAGGTGGGCCGCACGATCGTACTGGAGCGCGTGCCGGATTATTGGGCCAAGGACCTGCCGGTCAACAAAGGGCTGAACAATTTCGACACCATCCGCGTCGACTATTACCGCGACACCACGGTCGAGTTGGAGGCATTCAAGGCCGGCGCCTTCGACCTGCGCATCGAGAACGAATCCAAGAAGTGGGCGACGGGCTACGACTTCCCGGCACGCCGCGAAGGCCATGTGAAGCTCCAGCGCTTCCCCAATCAGCGCGGGCAGGGGATGCAGGGCTACGCCTACAATCTGCGTCGGCCCATCTTCCAGGACTGGCGCGTGCGGCGCGCGCTCGACTACGCCTTCGACTTCGAGTGGGACAGCAAGCACCTGTTCTATGGCGAGTATGTGCGAACGACCAGCTATTACTCGAATTCCGAGCTGGCCGCGCCGGCCCTGCCCACGCCGGACGAGCTCAAGCTGCTGGAGCCCCTACGCGGCCAGGTTCCGGACGAACTGTTCACCCAACCGCACACCCTGCCGACCACGGACGGATCGGGCGATATCCGCGACAATCTGAAAAAGGCCGCGGACCTGCTCAAGGAGGCGGGCTACGAGATCAAGGACGGCAAGCAGGTGAATTCGAAGACCGGCCAGCCGCTCACCTTCGAGATTTTGCTTGAGGATCCGGCCTTCGAGCGCATCACGCTTCCCTTCGCCCAGAACCTCGCGCGGCTCGGCGTCACCGCGAACGTGCGCACGGTCGATTCGGCCCAGTACAAGAACCGCACCGACAGTTTCGACTTCGACATGATCGTCGATCTGTGGGGCGAAAGCGATTCGCCGGGCAACGAGCAGCGCGAATTCTGGGGCTCCGCCTCCGCCGACCAGACCGGAAGCCGCAACACCGTCGGCATCAAGAGCAAGGCGGTCGATGCGCTGATCGAGAAACTGGTCTCCGCGCCCGACCGCGAGGCCCTGGTCACCGCCTGCCATGCGCTCGATCGCGTGCTGCTGTGGGGCGAATACGTCATCCCGCATTTCCACCAGGCGCAGGACCGCGTCGCCTATTGGGACAAGTTCGGCATGCCGGACGCGATCCCCAAGGATGGAGTTCAGCTGATGGCCTGGTGGGTCGACCCGGCGAAGGCCGCCGCCGTGAAACCCTATCTGAAGAACTAGGGCGGGATGTACGCCTACGTACTTCGCCGGCTGCTGCTGATTCCCGTCACCCTGTTCGGCATCATGGTGACCAATTTCGTGTTCACGCAGCTCGCGCCCGGCGGCCCGGTCGAGCTGATGATCGCGAAAATCCAGGGCTCCGCCGTCTCCGCCACCGCGCGCTTCTCCGGCGGCACCGGCAAGGAAGTGGCGCAGGCAAGCGCCGGCGAGACATCCAAGTATCGCGGCGCGCGCGGGCTCGATCCCAAATTCATCCGCGAGATCGAGCGGCAATTCGGCTTCGACAAGCCGCCGCTCGAGCGCTTCGTCCAGATGATGGGCAATTACGCTCGCTTCGATTTCGGCAACAGCTTCTACCGCGACGAGAGCGTTGTGGGCCTCGTGCTGGAGAAGCTGCCGGTGTCGATCTCGCTCGGCCTGTGGAGCACGCTGATCATCTACCTGGTCTCGATACCGCTCGGCATCGCCAAGGCGGTGCGCGACGGATCGGGCTTCGATGTCGCGACCAGCTGGGCCATTGTCATCGGCTATGCGATACCGGGATTTCTGTTCGCGATTCTCCTCGTCGTGCTGTTCGCCGGCGGCTCGTTCCTGTCGGTATTTCCACTGCGCGGGCTGGTGAGCGACGGCTGGTCGCAGCTTCCCTTTTGGCTGCGCATCGCGGATTACTTCTGGCACCTGGTGCTGCCGGTGGCGGCCCTCGTGGTGGCCGGCTTCGCCGGCCTGACCATGCTGACCAAGAACTGCTTCCTCGAGGAGATCACCAAGCAATATGTGGTGACCGCGCGGGCCAAGGGACTCGGCGAGCGGCGCGTGCTCTACGGCCATGTGTTCCGCAACGCGATGCTGCTGGTGATCTCGGGCTTCCCGCAGGCCCTGGTCGGCATCCTGTTCACCGGCGCCCTGCTGATCGAGGTGATCTTCTCGCTCGATGGGATCGGACTGCTCGGCTTCGAGGCCGTGCTCAACCGCGACTATCCGGTGATGTTCGGCACGCTTTACGCGTTCGGCCTGATCGGCCTGCTGCTCAACCTGGCCAGCGATCTGACCTACCATCTGATCGATCCGCGCATCGACTTCGCCACGCGGAGCTGAGGGTGAAGCTTCCGCCGCTCGCGCTTCGCCGCATGGCCGCCTTCCGCGCCAACCGGCGGGGATTCTGGTCGCTGTGGATTTTCCTGGTCCTATTCCTGCTTTGCCTGTTCGCCGAGCTGTGGGCGAACGACCGGCCGCTGGTCGTCTCCTACGATGGGCGGCTGTTCTTCCCGGTCTTCGTCGACTACGCCGAGACCGTGTTCGGCGGCGACCTCGCCACCGAAACCGACTACCGCGATGCCTTCATCGCCGGCCAGATCGGCAAGCACGGCTGGGCCGTCTGGCCGCCGATCCGCTTCGACTACCGCACGATCAACCTCGACCTCACCGTGCCGGCGCCCTCGCCGCCCACCTTCGACGACTGGCTGGGCACCGACGACGAGGGCCGCGACGTGGCCGCGCGCCTGATCTACGGGCTGCGCGTCTCGATCCTGTTCGGGGTCGCGCTCACCGCGGTCAGCTCGGCGATCGGGGTGGCGGCCGGCGCCGTCCAGGGATATTTCGGCGGGCTGACCGACCTTCTTCTGCAACGCTTCCTGGAAATCTGGGGCGGGCTGCCGCAGCTGTTCATCCTGATCATCGTGGCCAGCATCCTGGTGCCAGGCTTCTGGACCCTGCTCGGGATCATGGTGCTGTTCTCGTGGACCGGGCTGGTCGCGGTGGTGCGCGCCGAGTTCCTGCGTGCCCGCAACTTCGACTATGTGCGCGCCGCCCGCGCGCTGGGCATGTCGAACGCGCGTATCATGTTCCGCCACGTCCTGCCCAACGCGATGGTCGCCACCCTCACCTTCATGCCGTTCATCCTCAACGAATCGATCATCGCGCTCACCGCGCTCGACTTCCTGGGGCTCGGCCTCCCGCCCGGCTCGGCCTCGCTCGGCGACCTGCTGCGCCAGGGCAAGGAGAATCTCCAGGCGCCCTGGCTCGGCATCACCGGATTCGTCGTGCTCGCGCTGCTGCTTTCGCTGCTGGTGTTTGTCGGCGAGGCGGTGCGCGACGCCTTCGATCCGCGAAAGACGCGGCTGTGAGCGCGCTGCTCGAGGTGCGCGATCTCGCGGTGGCTTTCGGCCGGGACGCGGAACGCGTCGACGCGGTCAAGGGCGCGAGCTTCCTGCTCGACCGCGCCGAAACGCTGGCGCTGGTCGGCGAATCCGGCTCGGGCAAGTCCGTCACCGCGCTCTCGATCCTCCAGCTTCTTCCGTATCCGCGCGCGTACCACCCGCGCGGCAGCATCCGATTCGAGGGACGCGAGCTGGTCGGCGCACCCGAGCGGGCGATGCGCGCCATCCGCGGCGATCGCATCGCCATGGTCTTCCAGGAGCCGATGACCAGCCTCAATCCGCTGCACTCGATCGGCCGCCAGGTCGGCGAGGTGCTCGAACTGCACCAGGGACTGCGCGGGCGGGCGGTCCGCGCGCGGGTGATCGAGCTGCTCCAATTGGTCGGCTTGCCCGAGGCCGAGAGCCGCATCGGCGCGCTGCCGCACGAACTTTCCGGCGGCCAGCGTCAGCGCGTGATGATCGCGATGGCACTGGCCAACGATCCCGACATCCTGATCGCCGACGAGCCGACCACCGCGCTCGACGTCACCATCCAGGCGCAGATCCTGGCGCTGCTCAAGGACCTGCGCGCGCGCTTCGGCATGGCGCTGCTGCTGATCACCCACGATCTCGGCATCGTGCGCAAGATGGCCGACCGGGTCTGCGTGATGCGCGCGGGCGAGATCGTCGA
>JASHSH010000132.1 GCA_030040955.1 Rhodospirillales bacterium | reverse complement strand
ATCTCGGCGCCGGCCTGCACTGAGCGCCGGGCGCGGGGCGCCGCATGTCGCGCGCCCGTCCTCAGCCCGCGGCGAACTCGATCGCCACCCCGTGCGCGGCCGAAGGCGGCACCAGGATCGTCTCCGGCCCGGCACGGTGCGGGACTCCACCGGCCTCCAGCGCGCGCCGGGCCGCCGCGAGGTCGTCGACCAGGAGGCGAAACGCGCGGAAGCGCGGCGATTCGTCGCCGTCGAGCGGGGCGCCGGGAAACCTTCGCGCATATTCGTTGGGCGAAAGCAGCGCGATGCGGTCGGATTCGGGCCCGGCCAGAATTCCGCCCGCGCCCGTCGCCGTCACCGGCCCGCCGGTCAGGCGGGCGAAGAAATCGCTCCAGTCGGCGGGGCGCGCGGCGCTCATCGTCACCGAGACCGCGCGTTTCGCCCCGTTCGGATGCGCCTGGTATTCGGACTTCCAGAACAGTTCCGGCGGATGGCGCTGCTGGCAGGCGAAGAACACCGCGCCGGGCATGTCGGAGCGCGCGACGAAGGCGAGCGAGAAGGCCACGCGCGCGACGGTTCCGTTGGGCAGCTTGGCGTCGCGGCCGAAATCGAACGGCTCGAAATCGGCGAGGCCCTGCGCGGCGAACTGGGCCGCGTCGACGCGCGCGTCCTCACTCGCGAACACCAGCATCGACATGCCCTCGCCGCGGCCGCGCAGGAAATCGCGGTTGAAGGCGGCGAAGCTGAAGCGCCGGGGCGCTTGCGGCGGGATCGCCGATTCGTCGCCGATCGCCAGCAGTTCGAGAAAATTGCGCCCGGCGAGCTGCACCAGGCTGTTGCGCGTGCCGAACGGATGCACGCCCACCGGCGCGAGCGCGAAGCCCATCGCGCGGTAGCTCGCCCGCGCGGCGTCGAGATCGCGCACGCACAGCACCAGATGATCGATCGCGCGCGCCATGCTCAGCCGGCCGTTCCGATCTCGATCCGTCCCTCGCCCGCGACATCGGCCGCGAGGTATAGGCGGGCGCCGTCCGCGATGCCGGCAATATCGCCCACCAGAATCGGGCAGCGCAGGCCGTAGAGCGATTCCGCGACGATCGCGCCCACGGTGAGGATCGGGTCGGCCGCGGCCAGCACTATCCCCAAGGGCGCGGTGCCGAGGCGGATCGTCTCGGCCAGCACGGCCGAGGAGGAGGACGAGCCGCGCCCGCCCGGCATCACCAGAATTCGCCCCCGGACGCATTTGCCGAGATCTGGGTGCGAGCGGTCGATGATCGCGCCCGTCTCCGCGTCCACGCCGCCCCAGAAGCTGAGCGGCGCTGCCAGCACCAGCGCCGCGCCCTCCGCCCGGCCCGGCGCGTAAACTCGCGCAAGCCGGATCGTCGCATGCGCCGTCATCGCGCGCGCCGGACCACGCGGCCGGCCACGGCAGAGGCGATGCAGTCCTCCAATTCCGCGAACGCGACCTCGACGCCCAGATTGCCCGGCGCGTAATGCGCCCATTTGCCCGAATTCGTCATCACCGCGCCTTCGCGTCCGTCGAGGATCGGCGTGAGGTAGGTGCATGTGTCCACCACCGGGATGAGCCCGAAAGTGTCCATTCCGGCGAGCGCGCCTTCCTCCTCGAGGCCGCGCAATATCTCGCGCGAGGTGTTGACATAGATCGGCACGCCGCGCCTGGGCGCGGCCGCGCGCAGCAGCGGCAGCAGCCGGTCCCACTCCGCGCGCGAGGCGTGCGGGGTTCCCAGGCACACCGCGGCGAGCGGCGCGCCCTCGGAAGCGGTGGAAAGCCGCGCGAGAGCCAGCGCGACATCGTCCGGCCCGATGATAATCACCGCCTCGGGAGCGGCGCCGCCGAACGCATCCGCCAAGGTGTTCGCCTCGGGCGTGATGCCGATCGCATGGAACAGGCCGACCGAGCCGGACGAAGCGGCGGCCGCGCCCAGCGCCTTCAGCCGATCTTCGCCGCCGGGCGGCAGCCCTTCGATGGCCGGGATGCGCTCGCCGGCCCGCGCGCCGAGGATCAACCCCACGGCGACATAGAGCGAATCGGTCGCTTCGAGCGAGGCGGGAAAGCCAGCGAGGCGGAACAGGAGCTGGGCGCGGCGGTTCGCGTCCAGATGCAGTCCCCAAGCCGGCGCGCGCCCGGTCAGCGCGCAGCAGAGGTCGATGAAATCGCCGTAGCGGTTGGTGCGCGCGCCGATCACCGAGTTGGCGAACACGATCGCGTTCGATTCGCCCCAGGCGATCTGCTCGCCGAAGCGCGGCCGGAACGCGCTCTGGTAGGGCGCGCAGGTGAAGCTGGGCGCGCAGCCCAGTTCCTCATGCGCGAGCATCAGGCGACGGCGCGGTACCTGGTCGGCGGGCGCCACGCGCATCAATTCGGGATGGATCAGATCGAGCGCGCCCACGTTGAGCGTGGTGGGCACGCGCACCCGCGCGCCGCCCGCCACCATCCGCTCGACGAAATCGAGGCTCGCCTGGCCGTGATACAGGCAGCCATCGATATGGGCGCGCGAAATGTCGAGCAGCGCTTCCGCGCCCAGCGCC
>JASHSH010000131.1 GCA_030040955.1 Rhodospirillales bacterium | reverse complement strand
CGGAGTCGCCGGCCCGCGCTCCGGCCCGTGCGCGCGGATCGCCGCGACGATCCGTTCGGGATCGATCCCGTGGGCCGCGAAGCCGGGTATGCGCTGCGCCAGCTCGGCCGGAACACCGGCGATCGTGTCCCAGGACCGGGGATCGGCGGCGAAATCGGGGTAGCTGGGGGCGACGCGCGGCGCGATGGTCGCGCGGGCTTGGCTGTCGACACGGCTCATGGCGGCTCTCCGCGTGAATGGTTGACCTTCGCGGGAGAGGCTAGGGGCCGCGCGCGGTGGCGGCATTCACCTAGGTTAAGCCGACACGGCCTTTTTGATGCGCGACAGCGACTGCGGCCGGATGCCGAGATAGGAGGCTAGATAGTGCTGCGGGATGTCGGCGGCTTGGGGGAAGTCGCGCAGCATCGCGCGGTACCGGGTCGCCGCGTCGTCGAGCAGGAAAGCGATCTCGCGGCGCTCCTTGCGCACATAGAGCATCTCGGCGACTCGGCGCAGGAAGGTCTGCCATTCGGGATGGCGCTCGTTCAGCCGGGCGACGGACGCGAAGGGCCAGACGTCGAGGCGGCACGGCGTGACGGCCGCGATCGCGACCTCGGCCGGCCGGCCCGACACCGCGCTTCCATAGGAGACCGCGAACGAGCCGGCGAAACTGAAATCCTTGGTCGCTTCCTCGCCGTCCGCGCGGACCACGTAGTAGCGCAGGATGCCTTCATGGACGAAGGCCAGCTCGTGCCGTTCCTGGCCCAGGGCGCAGAAGTCCTGGCCCGTGTCCAGCCGGCGCGGGCGGGCGGCCGCGACCAGGGCGGCGATCTCGGCGGCGGGAGGCGCGGCGAAGCGCCGTATATAGGCCTCGATATCCATGACGGGAGGATTCCGGAATGGGCGGGCCGGGCCCCGAAAACCTAACCGAGACGCGCCCGCGGCGGCAACGCGCCTCCGGCCCGCTCCTGCGCGGGCGGCCGGACGGTGCTAGACTGGCGCCGAGATCGCCCGCGCCATGTCCCGCCTTCCATCCCTTCTGCTGATCGCGCCGCTCCTGCTGTTCGCCGCCGCCGGGCCGCGGGCGGACGACGCCGTGCCGCGCTCGGCCGCGCAGGTCAAGCTCAGTTTCGCCCCCGTGGTGCGCAAGGTCGCGCCGGCGGTGGTCAACATCTACACGCGCCGCGTGGTGCGCACCGTCTCGCCGCTGTTTGACGATCCCTTCTTCCGCCATTTCTTCGGCGACCAGATGGGATTGCAGCGCGAACGGGTGCAGCGCTCGCTCGGCTCGGGGGTGATCGTCCGCCCCGACGGCGTGGTGGTGACCAACTATCATGTGGTCAAGGACTCCGAGGCGATCACGGTGGTGCTGTCCGATCGCCGGGAATTCGACGCCACCCTTCTCGGCACCGACGAACGCACCGACCTGGCCGTGCTCAAGATCGACGCCGGCAAGCAGCCGCTGCCGGTGCTGCCGATGGGCGATTCGGACGCGCTCGAGGTCGGCGATGTGGTGCTCGCGGTGGGCGATCCGTTCGGAGTCGGCCAGACGGTGACCATGGGCATCGTCTCGGCGCTGGCGCGCACCGGAATCGGCGTGTCCGACTACCGCTTCTTCATCCAGACCGACGCGGCCATCAATCCGGGTAATTCGGGCGGCGCCCTGGTCGATATCGACGGCAACCTGGTCGGCATCAACAGCTCGATCTACTCGCAGAGCGGCGGATCGGTCGGCATCGGCTTCGCGATTCCGGTGAACATGGTCCGCGTGGTGCTGAGCGGCGTCGTCGCCGGCGGCAAGCCGGTGCGCCCTTGGCTCGGCGCGTCGGGCCAGGCGGTCACCGCCGAGATGGCCGGCTCGCTCAAGCTCGACCGGCCGGTCGGCGTGCTGGTCAACGACGTGCGTCCCGGCGGGCCGGCGGCCGAAGCGGGCTTGCGCATCGGCGACATTATCACCGACGTGAACGGCCGCGCGGTCGACGATCCCGAGGCGCTGCGCTACCGCATCGGTACGCAACCGGTCGCCGCGACGGTGCGCATCGGACTGGTCCGCGACGGGCAGGCCTCGACGGTCGAGGTGCGTCTCGCCCCGCCGCCCGATAGCCCGCCCCGCGACACCACCGAGATCGGCGGGCGCAATCCGCTGACCGGCGCGACGGTCGCCAATCTCAATCCATCGGTGGCCGAGGAGCGGGGCATCGCCGGCGCGGCCAAGGGGGTGGTGGTGCTCGGGGTGCACGCCGGCACCATCGCAAGCCGGCTGGAGATCGCGCCCGACGACCTGATCCTCAAGGTCAACGGCCGCGCCATCGCCTCGGTCGCCGAGCTGCGCACCGCGCTCGCCGAGCCGGCCGACAAGTGGCAGCTCACGCTCGACCGCAATGGCAAGCTGCTCAACATGAACATCGCCGACTGAGATCCGCAATGACCGGCCTGTTCGCCGCCCAGGCGCCGCGACCGCTCCCCGATCGTCTGCGTCCGCGCTCGCTCGCCGAAGTCGTCGGCCAGGACCACCTGATCGGACCCGACGGACCGATCGGCCGCATGCTCGCGCAAGCACGCATGTCCTCGCTCGTGTTGTGGGGTCCGCCGGGCAGCGGCAAGACCACGATCGCGCGGCTGCTCGCCGATCGCACCAAGCTGCATTTCGAGCCGCTCTCCGCGGTGTTTTCCGGCGTCGCCGATCTGCGCAAGATTTTCGACGCCGCCGCCAAGCGCCGCCAGATGGGCGAGGGCACGCTGCTGTTCGTCGACGAAATCCACCGCTTCAACCGCGCGCAGCAGGACGCGTTCCTGCCCTATGTCGAGGACGGAACCGTCATCCTGGTCGGCGCGACGACCGAAAATCCCTCGTTCGAGCTGAACGGCGCGCTGCTGTCGCGCGTCCAGGTGCTGGTGCTGCGCCGCCTCGACGACGCGGCGCTGGAGAAGCTGCTGGCCCGCGCGGAGTCCGAGCTGGGCCGCAAGCTGCCGCTCGACGAGGACGGCCGCGCCGCCATGCGCGCGCTGGCCGACGGCGACGGCCGCTACATTCTCACGCTGGCCGAGGAGCTGATGGCGCTGCCGCCCGGGCAACGCCCGCTCGACGCCAAGGGCCTCGCCGCCACCGTGCAGAAGCGGGCCCCGCTGTACGACAAGGCGCAGGAAGGCCACTACAATCTGATCAGCGCGCTGCACAAGTCGCTGCGCTCGTCCGATACCGACGCGGCGCTCTATTGGCTCGCGCGCATGCTGGCCGGCGGCGAGGACCCGCTATACGTCGCGCGGCGCCTGGTGCGCTTCGCGGTCGAGGATGTCGGGCTCGCCGACCCGCAGGCGCTGGTCCAGGGCCTCGCGGCCTGGGACATGTACGAACGTCTCGGCAGCCCGGAAGGCGAGATCGCGTTGGCCCAACTCGTGATCTATCTCGGCACCGCGCCGAAATCGAACGCCGCCTATGTCGCGCTCGGCGCGGCGATGCAGTCGGCGCGGGAGACCGGCTCGCTGATGCCGCCGATGCACATCCTGAATGCGCCCACCCGGCTGATGAAGGAGTTGGGCTACGGTACCGGCTATGTCTATGATCACGACGCCGAGGACGCCTTCTCGGGGCAGAACTGCTTCCCCGACGGGATGGAACGGCGGCGCTTCTACCGGCCCAACGAGCGGGGCTTCGAGCGCGAGATCCGGAAGCGGATCGAATACTGGGACAGGCTGCGCGCGCAACGCGGCGAGGGCGAGCGGAATGGCTGAGCGGACGCGAACGGCATGAGCGCGGTGCAGACCATCGATGTCGGCGCGGACGAGGGCGAGGTCCGCCTCGACCGCTGGTTCCGCCGCCGCTTCCCGCAAATCAGCCACGGCAGGCTCGAGAAGCTGCTGCGCACCGGCCAGCTGCGCGTCGACGGCAGGCGGGCGAGGGCGGGGCAGCGCCTCGAGGCCGGGCAGAAGATTCGCGTCCCACCGCTGCCCGACGCACCAGCGCCGCCGGCGCCGGTCCGCGCCGCGCCCGACCAGGTCGAGGCGCGTGCCTTGCGCGACGCGATCATATACATCGACCAAGACGTGATCGTGCTCGACAAGCCCGCCGGACTCGCGGTGCAGGGCGGCACCGGGCAGGATCGCCACCTCGATGCGATGCTTGACGCGCTCGCCTTCGACGCAAGCGAACGCCCGCGCCTGGTGCACAGGCTCGACAAGGACACCAGCGGCGTCCTGCTGCTTGGCCGCTCGGCCTGGGCGGCCGCCCGGCTGGCGGCGTCGTTTCGCAGCCGCGCCGCGCGCAAATGCTACTGGGCCCTGGTCGTCGGCCTGCCCAAGCCGCGCATGGGCCGCATCGACGCCCCGCTCGCCAAGCTGCCGGGCGCGGCGGGCGATCGCGTGGCGGTCGACGCGGAGGAGGGACGGCGCGCGATCACCTGGTACCGGACCGTGGCGGCAGCGCAGAAGCGCGCGGCGTGGCTGGAGCTCGAGCCGCGCACCGGGCGCACGCACCAGCTGCGGGCGCATTGCGCGCTGCTGGGGACGCCGATCCAGGGCGACCGCAAATACGGGGGCGGCGCGGCGCTGCTCGCCGGCGGCGGCCTGTCGCGCAAGCTGCACCTGCACGCCCGGGCGATCCGGCTGCCGCATCCGCGCGCCGGCGCGATCGAGGCGGTCGCGCCATTGCCCGCGCATATGAAGGCGAGCTTCGATCTGTTCGGATTCGACGAGCGCATGGCCGGCCCGCCTTTCGCGGCCTTCGACGAAGGAGGGCGATGACGATGGAGCCGCGCGCGCAGCTTCGCCTCCTCGTCCGGCAGGTGCTCGACGCGTTCGTCGCCGCGCTGGTGCGCGAGCATCGCGGCCAGCCGATCGGGGCGCGCGAGCTCGAATCGGTGGCGCGCGCGCTGGAGAAGTCGACCGTGCTCGATCCCGAGCTCGACCGGGTGTTCGAGCAGATCCGCAAGGAGATGACGCTCGAATTCATCCGCAGCCAGCGCCGCGACCCGTTCCGGCGCCTGATCGTCCATCCGCTCAGCGAATATCTGAAGCGCGGCGAGCTAAGCCGGGAGATCCTGCCCAACTACATGAACTTCATCCATCTCGTGCTCGGCGACGAGGCGCAGAAGCTGGCCAAGGAATGCGTCGAGGTGTGCGAGGAGCTGAAGGTGAGCGCCACCGGGCACTGGGACGGCTTCTACGACGATGCGCGCGCACAGGCCGTCATCTGGACGGTGCTCGCGCGCATCGCGGAGGCCTTCAAGCGCTTCGATATGCGCCGCGACTGGTTCATCGGGCTGATGCAGCAGCGCCGCCACGCGCTCAGTCTGGCGAGCAACATGTTCCAGCCGATCCCGCAGCACCCGCGGAACGACGAGGGACCGTTCGGCGTCGAGCAATTCACCATCCTGTTCGCCGCCCTGTTCGGACCGATGCGCGACCTGCTGCCCAACGAGGAGGCCGCGTTCGAACGGCATATCGGGGCCAGTCCGGAGCACGTATTCGGCGCCATCTGGCAGAACCTGGAAAAGCTGGGCGCCAGGCTGTGAGCGGGTCTTCGACGAATGGCGCGGGCACGCGCCTGGCCGTCTTCGATCTCGACGGCACGCTGATCGACAGCCAGCATTCGATCGTCGCCGCGATGCAAGCCGCCTTCGTCGCTTGCGGCCTGTCTCCGCCATCGGCCGACGCGATCCGGCGCAATATCGGGCTCACGCTGGCCGACGGAATGGCGAAGCTGCTGCCGGAGGGCGACGAATCGTTGCGCGACGCGATCGTGCGCGGCTACCGCGACGCCTTCGCCGCGATGCGCGCCGACGGTACCGCCGAGGATGCTCTGTTCCCCGGCGCCGCGCAGGCGCTGGATGCGCTGGAGACGGAGGGCTGGCTCCTCGGGATCGCCACCGGGAAATCGCGCCGCGGACTCGACGCCGTGCTCGCCGGCCTCGGGCTCGGCCGCCGCTTCGTGACGCTGCAAACGCCCGACAACAATCCCGGCAAGCCGCATCCGGGCATGATCGAGCGCGCCCTCGCCGAGGCCGGGGTCGAGCCGGGCGCGGCGGCGATGGTCGGCGACACCGCCTACGACATGGTCATGGGCAAACGGGCCGGCGTGCGCGCCGTCGGCGTCGCTTGGGGATACCATCCCGCCGACGAGCTGGTCGCCGCCGGGGCGGACGCGGTCGCCGCCGACTATCCGAGCCTGCCGGGGCTGCTCGATCGGCTGGTCTAGGCCCGAACGGTGAAGCGGTTCTATCAGGCGGCGCAGGCCGGGCCGGCGGAGGATGGCCGGTACACGATCCGCCTCGACGGCAAGCCGGTGCGCACGCCGGCCGGCCGGGCACTTGCACTGCCCACGCGGGCGCTGGCGGAGGCGGTGGCCGCGGAGTGGGCGGCCCAAGGCGAGCGCATCCTTCCCGCCGCCATGCCGCTGACCGCGATCGCCAACGCCGCCATCGACCGGATCGCCGAGCGGCGGGCCGAAACGAGCGCCGCAATCGCACGCTTCGCCGAGACGGATCTGCTCTGCTATCGCGC
>JASHSH010000130.1 GCA_030040955.1 Rhodospirillales bacterium | reverse complement strand
TCGGAGACCACGCGCAGCGTGTAGGGGAACGCCTCCTTGACCGGCAGACAAGGATGGATCGCGCGCCAGGCGAGCTTGCCGTGCCCGATCTCGCGCCGACCCGGTCCGGCCATGCGGCCGGCCTCGCCCACCGAATAGGGCGGGAAATTGTAGTGCAGCATGAAATGCTCGCGGTACTCGCCCTCGAGCGCGTCGATGATCTGCTCGTCCTGGCCGGTGCCCAACGTGGCGACCACCAGGGCCTGGGTCTCGCCGCGGGTGAACAGGGCCGAGCCGTGGGCGCGCGGCAGCACGCCGACCTCGACCTCGATCGGGCGGATGGTCTTGGTGTCGCGCCCGTCGATGCGCCGGCCGGTGGCCAGGATATTGCCGCGCACGACCTCGGCCTCGAGCGCGCCGAACAGTTCGGGCACGAGCGCGTGCTCCGGCGTGCCTTCCTCGAACAGGGCAAGTGCCTGGGCCTTGAGCTCGGCTACCTTGGCCTGGCGCTCCTGCTTGACCACGATCGAATAGGCCTGGGCGAGCGCGGCGACGATGCCGGCGGCCTCGATCTTGGCGCGCGCCTGGCCTTGCTCGGCCGCGGCGGCGGGCAGGTCCCAGGGCTCCTTGGCGCATTTCTCGGCCAGCTCGATGATCGCGCGGATCACCGGCTGGAATTGCTCGTGGCCGAAGGTCACCGCGCCGAGCATGACCTCCTCGGACAGTTCGTGCGCTTCGGATTCGACCATCAGCACGCCTTCCTGCGTGCCGGCCACGACGAGATCGAGCGCCGACTTCTCCTGCGCCGATTGCAGCGGATTTAGCACGTAGTTGCCGTCGATATAGCCGACGCGCGCGGCGCCGATCGGGCCCATGAATGGAATGCCCGAAATGGTCAGCGCCGCCGAAGCGCCGATCAACGCCGCGATATCGGGCAAATTCTCGAGATCGTGGGAGAGGACGGTGCAGATCACCTGCGTCTCGTTGCGGAAGCCTTCGGCGAACAGCGGGCGGATCGGCCGGTCGATCAGGCGCGAGGACAGGGTCTCGCGCTCGGAGGGCCGTCCCTCGCGCTTGAAGAAGCCACCCGGAATCTTGCCGGCGGCGAAGGCCTTCTCCTGGTAATGGACGGTGAGCGGGAAGAAATCGATCCCCGGCTTGGCGGTCTTCAGCGCGACCGCAGTGCACAGCACGGAGGTGTCGCCATAGGTGACGAGCACGGCGCCATCGGCCTGACGGGCGAGGCGGCCGGTTTCGAGGACGAGGCGGCGTCCGCCCCAGTTGATTTCCTTGCGGTAGATTTTGAACATGGTCATTTGTCGTTCCTTGTTGCGGGGAATGCGCGGCCGGATTGCCGATCATCCCGGCGGCGGGCGGCGGCGGATGCCGCTTCCCTGCCGCCCTTTCAGTCGTTCAGGCGGCCCGATTCGACCGCCGCCCGCGGATCGGGCCGGCGTATCGGGTCGCGTCTTCCGTCCCTCCGCGCCTTGCGGGCGCGACGGCGGCGGTTCGGTGCGTGCGGCAGGCGTTCAGCGGCGCAAGCCGAGGCGCGAGATGAGCTGGTCGTAGCGACCCTCGTCCTTCGCCTTCAGGTAATCGAGCATGCGGCGGCGTTGGCCGACCATGACGAGCAGGCCGCGCCGGGAATGGAAATCCTTCTTGTGGCCCTTCAGATGCTCGGTGAGGTTCTTGATGCGCTCGGAGAGCACCGCCACCTGAACCTCGGGCGAACCCGTGTCGGATTCCTTGGTGGCGTATTCGCGGACGAGCTCGCGCTTCCGCTCTGCGGTGATCGACATCGGGAAACTCCTGCGATCTAGATGTGGAAGATCCGCAGCGGATGCAGGCGGCCCAGCCCGACACGGGCCAGCGCCACCATCTTCCCCGACGCCACGATCCGGACGGTGGAACCTTCCGAGAGCGGCGCCGCGGAACGCGCACCCTCCGGTCCGTCGACCGGCAAGGATTGGCCGTTCCGCAAGCGGAGACCCTCTGCCTCCGTCGCGGCCAGGGCCGGGATGTCGTCCAGCGCGGTCGCGATGGGGAGGACGAAGGACGCGGCACTATGCCCAAACTCGGCCAGCTTATCCAGGGAAATCGCTTCCCCCTCGCCGAACGGGCCGCATTGCGTCCGGCGCAACTCGGCGACATGGCCGAGCGTGCCCAACGACTCGGCCAGATCGCGCGCCAGCGCCCGGACATAGGTCCCCTTGCCGCAGGCCAGCTCGAATCGCGCCTGGTCGGGCTCGGCCGCCAGCAGATCGAGCCGGTCGATGCGTACCATCCGGGGTTCGATTTCGACGGATTCGCCAGCCCTGGCAAGGGCGTAGGCGCGCTTGCCCGCGAGCTTGACGGCCGAATAGGCGGGCGGGCGCTGGGCGATCTCGCCGATGAACCGGGGCAGCGCGGCGCGGATGGCGTCGGCCGAGGGGCGGACCGGGCTGGTCGCCACCACCGCGCCTTCGGCATCGTCGGTATCCCGCGCCTCGCCCCAGCGGAGCGCAAATCGGTAGACCTTGGCGCCGTCCATCACATGGGCGACCAGCTTGGTCGCCTCGCCGAGCGCGATCGGGAGAATTCCAGTGGCGAGCGGATCGAGCGTGCCGCCATGTCCGGCCTTGGCGGCGTCGAGCAGGCGGCGCACCGCGCCGACCGCGCGCGCGGAACTCATGCCCGCCGGCTTGTCGAGAGCAATCCAGCCGTGGATCGGCCTGCCCTTCGGCCTACGCCCCATCGAGATCGCGGCGCACCGACGGGCTGCGCAGCAGCTGGTCGATCCGCTCGGCCCGGTCGAACGAGGTGTCGGCCTCGAAGCTCAACTCGGGCACCACCCGCAGCCGCACCTCCTGGGCAAGGCGCCGGCGCAGGAACGGGCGTACGCGCGTAAGCCCGGCGAGCAGCGGCCCGGCCTCGCCGCCGCCCAGCGGCACGACGAACACGGTGGCCTGGCGCAGATCGGGGCTGACCGAGACCTCGGTCACGGTGACGCCGCGCCCGGCCACGTCGGCGTCGCGGATTTCGCCGCGCTCGAGGATGCGGGCGAGCGCGTGGCGCAGCTCCTCGCCGACACGCAGCTGGCGCTGCGATGGCTGGCGCGAGATCGCGCGGTCCTGGCTCATGATCGTGTCTCCCGGGCGCTCCCGCGCCGGGCGGGAGCGGAGTCCCAAAGCCGATTCCACTTTCGTGGAATCGGCGACAAGCCCGCGCGGCGTTTGAGCGAGGCCAACGCGGACGCGTTGGCCGCCACGCGCAGCCCTAGAGGGTCGCGGCGACCTGCTCGAGCTCGAAGCACTCGATGACGTCGCCCTTCTGGACGTCGCCGTAATTCTCCAGCGCGATGCCGCACTCGTAGCCCTCGCGGACCTCGCGCACATCGTCCTTGAAGCGCTTGAGCTGGCTCAGCCCGCCCTCGTGCACGACCACGTTGTCGCGCAACAGGCGCACCTTGGCGCCGCGCTTGACCACGCCTTCGGTGACCATGCAGCCGGCCACCCGGCCGACCTTGGAGATGGTGAACACCTCGCGCACCTGGGCGTTGCCGAGGAAATGCTCCTTGATGGTGGGCGCGAGCATCCCGGTCAGCGCCTTGGTCAGATCGTCGGCGACGTCGTAGATGATCGAGTAGTAGCGGATGTCGACCCCGTCGCGCTTGGCCATCTCGCGCGCCTGCGGATTGGCGCGCACGTTGAAGCCGATCACCAGCGCGTCCGAGGCCTTGGCCAGCGTGATGTCGGATTCGTTGATCGCGCCGACCGCGGCATGGAGCACGCGCACCTTGACCGATTCGTTGCCCAGCTTGTCGAGCGTGGCGGAGATCGCCTCGATCGAACCCTGCACGTCGCCCTTCACCACCACGGCCAGCTCGCGCGACTGGCCGGCGGCGATCTTGGAGAACATCTG
>JASHSH010000129.1 GCA_030040955.1 Rhodospirillales bacterium | reverse complement strand
AAGAAGGGCTCGAACGCCTTGGCCACCACCTCGGGCGGCATGCCGGCGCCGGTGTCCGAGATCGAGACGCGCACGTAGCGCCCGGTCGCCAGCCCGGGTCGCTGCGCCGCGTACGCCGCGTCCACCGCGACATTCTCGGTGCGGATGGCGAGTGTTCCCCCGTCGGGCATGGCATCGCGCGAGTTGACCGAAAGATTGACGATGGCGCTGTCGAATTGACTGGGATCGACGATCACCCGCCAGATGCCGGGCGCGACCTGGTGGCTGACCTCGATGGTCTCCCCAAGCGTGCGGTGCAGCAGCGGCATCAGCTCGCCGATCTTCTTGTTCACGTCGAGGCTGACCGGTTCCAGCGGCTGGCGGCGCGAGAAGGCGAGCAGCCGCTGGGTCAGCTCGGCGCCGCGATTCCCCGCCGCGATCGCCGCGTCGAGCTGACGCTGCATTTTCGCGTCCGCGGTGACGCGCTCCCGAACCAGTTCGAGATTGCCGAGGATGATGGCGAGAAGATTGTTGAAATCGTGCGCCACCCCGCCGGTGAGCTGGCCGACCGCGTCCATCTTCTGGGATTGGCGAAGCTGCTCCTCCAGGTGCGCGCGGCGCTCCTCCGCCTCCTTGCGCGGGGTTATGTCGACATAGGTCGCGATGTAGCTGATCGGACTGCCCCGATCGTCGCGCACGTAATCGGACTGGCGATACAGCCACCTCACGGTTCCGTCCGCCTGCGGAATGCGAAACTCCAGCGGCTCGATGCGCTCACCGCGGAGTCCACGCTCCATCGCGCTTCGCAGCAGGCCTTGATCTTCGGGGTGAATTCGCGCGAAGAACTGTTCGGGCTTTGGCGGCACGCTGCCCGGCTCGAGCCCCATCATCCGGTACAGCTCGTCGGACCAGAATCCCTCCCTGGTCCGGAGATCGATTTCCGCGGAGGCGATCTTGGACACCCGCTGCACCCGCGCGAGATGTTCCTCGCTGCGCCGCCGCGCCGCGTCGGCCTCCTTGATGAGCGTGACGTCCAGGTTGGTGATCAGGAGCGACGTCGCCTTCCCGGCCGCGTCGCGATAGGTGCGAATCTGACGCAGCAGCCATAGCGTGCCGCCGTCCGGCCGGATGACGCGGAACGTCCAGGGATCGACGTCGATTCCGGCGCGACTCTTGCGGTCGAGTTCGCGCAGCGCTGCCCGGTCGTCCGGATGGGTCATCGCCACCACGTCTTCGAAGCTTGGAGCCGGTCCCGCAGGATCGAGCCCATGCAGCCGATACATTCCCTCTGACCAAACCGCGACGCCGGTGGCGAGATCGACCTCGACGCTGCCCATCTGCCCCAGCTCCTGCGCGCGGGCGAGATGCTCGCGGTTCTTGGTCAGCGCCGCCTCCGCCATCTTCATCGCGCTAATATCGCTGACCATCTTCGAGGCGCCGATCAGCGCGCCGTTCGCGTCCCGGATCGGCGACACCGTGAGCAATATGTCGATGATCGTCCCGTCCTTGCGTCGCCGCCGCGTCTCGTACTGATGCACCCGCTCGCCGCGCTTGATCCGCTCGAGGATGCGGGTCATGTCGTCCTCGTGGCCTGGAACGGCGAGGACCGATATGTGGCGGCCGATGATCTCCTCGGCCGCGTAGCCGAAGATGCGTTCGGCCCCCGCGTTCCAGGTGGTGACGATGCCATCGAGATTCTTGCTGATGATCGCCTGTTCGGAGGATTCGACGATGCCGGCGAGCAGGGTCTGCATCTCGCGGACCCGCGCCTCGGATTTGCGGCGCTCGGTGAGATCATGGACGATGCCGGCGAAAATCGACCGTCCGTCCTCGTGGATTTCGCCGACCGCGAGATGCATGGGGAAGGTGGTCCCGTTCTTGCGCCTGCCGACCACGTCCCGCCCGATTCCGATGATCTTGCGCAGGCCGGTGCGGCGATATTCCTCCAGATATCGGTCATGCTCGCCGGCGTAAGGCGGGGGCATCAGCATCTTCACATTGCGCCCGACCGTCTCGCCGGCCGCGTATCCGAACAGGCGCTCGGCCGCCGGATTGAACATCAGTATGGAGCCGCCGGCATCGATCAGGATGATCCCGTCGGGCGCCGTGTCGACGATTCCGCGCAGCCGACCGGTGAGCTGACGCTCCGCCGCCTCGTGACGCCGTTCCTCGGCCACGTCCTCCGCGAGTCCCAGCAGATAGATCGGCTCTCCGCGATCATCGAGAACGGGAATTTTCTTCGTGCGAACGATTCGTTGGCGCCCATCGGCGTCCACATAATGCTGGTCCGGGAACACCTTCATCTCGCGGGCTTCCAGCACCCCGCGCTCCACCGCGGTGAATTCGTCGGCCAACATCCTGTCGTGCAGATCATGATCGTTCTTGCCGACGAGTTGCGCGGCCTCGAACCCCGCGTGTCGCTTGCTCGTGGGACCGGCCCAGACGAAGCGCAGAGACTTCGCGTCCTTCAGATAGACCCATTCCGGAATGTTCTTGATCACCAGATCCAGGAATATGCGCGACTCGGTCAGCTCCCGCGTGCGCTCGGCGACCAGCGCCTCCACGGCGCGGCGGCGGCCCTGCTCGCGCGCGGCGAACCAGGCGAGCAGAAGCGTGAGCGCCAGCCCGAGCGCGAGATAGCCCCACTGCGCGCCCGAACCGAGACTCGCTATCCGGCCGGCATCGAAATCGTTGACGAGCGTCCAATTCCGCCCCAGGCACTCGAAGGTGCGCGTGAGACGCATCCCGCCGGGCTCGGGCGGACCCAGGGTCTCGGTTCCGATGCGCGCCTTGTTTGCCTCGGGAAGCCACACGACCGAGGGCGTCGCCAGGATATCTCCCGCCGGACGATCGACGAACAGGCTGATGCGCCCCAGGGCTCGCTGCGAACCCTGCATGGCGAAATCCATCACCTGGTCGAGGCGATAGGTAGCCACCACCACGCCCATGAGCGCCGCGCGTCGCTCCGCCACCGAGCGCGGCGCGGCGAACGGCCCGTAGGCGGGCCACAGCACCGCGAACCCGGTCGGCACCCTGGGGTCGCCTCCCGGCGGCACATACACCGCCGCGACGCCCTCGCCGCTATCGCGCGCCTGATCGAGCGTGCCCGCGACGCCGGGTAGGGCAAGCAGATCGAGCCCCGTGGTGGACGGCTGGTCGTCGAACCGCTGCTGGCGGCGAATCACCAGATAGGCGTCGCGCGCGGTCGCCGGGGCCAGATGCCCCTTCGCGTCGAGATCGGAGATTTCGAAGGGCTGCGCGACGGACGCGTCGGTCCGCGCCAGCGCCTCGAAGACCGCGCGGTCCTTGTCCTGGATCAGGACCGCCCAACCCAGGCTGGTGACCGGATCGTCGCCGCGCGCGGCCTTGGCGAATCCTTGAAACTCGTCGGGTACGACCTCCTTCTGTGTCGAGAAGAACGTGGCCAACGACTCGGCCGAGACAGTCGCGTCGTGGAGCCGGTCGTTCAGTTGTCCGGCGCGAAACTCGGCGCGAACCTCGAGCGCGCCGCGCACGCGATCTCGGTCCGCGTGCTCCGCTTGGCGATAGGCGAGGAAGGAGAGACCGCAGCCGACGATCAGGACCAGCGCGGGAACAAGGCGTCCGGCACCATTCCAAGACAGAACGCTTCCAACCACCGGAACAACTCCGCGTTCGTCCCGTCGGGGAACTTGCGCGTGCGCCGGTCACGGATCAGCGGGCTGTCACCCGCAGCCGTGCCGATGTCCCGTTTTGCCCGATTTAAGATCAATTTGGACCAGCTTGTCCACAATTAAAGAGTTTACACCTGAGTCGCTCTTGCCACCGCAGCTGGATTGCCATTTGGAGACCGAGTTGCGCGACCGAAAAGCAAGAAATAACGCTCCCAT
>JASHSH010000128.1 GCA_030040955.1 Rhodospirillales bacterium | reverse complement strand
AACAGCGTGGCCTTGGGATCGATCAGCACGGTGACGCCCTGGCTCTCCACCACCTCGTCGAGCGGACCCTTCTGGTCGGCGAATTCGAGCGTGTAGGAGAGGCCCGAGCAGCCGCGCGAGCGCACGCCGATGCGGATGCCGGCCGACGGCTTGCCGCGCCCGGCCAGCAGCGCGCGCACGCGCTCGGCGGCGGCGGGGGTGACGGTCAGCGCGGTCGGACGCGGACGCATCTTGGCTTCCCGTTCACGCGCCCGGCGCGTTCTTCTTGCGGTAGTCGGCGATGGCCGCCTTGATGGCGTCCTCGGCGAGCACCGAGCAATGAATCTTCACCGGCGGCAACACCAAGTGCTGCGCGATATCGGTGTTCTTGATGGTGGAGGCCTCGTCCAGCGTCTTGCCCTTCACCCATTCGGTGACCAGCGAGGAGGACGCGATGGCCGAGCCGCAGCCGAAGGTCTTGAATTTGGCGTCCTCGATGATGCCCTCGGCGCTCACCTTGATCTGCAGCTTCATCACGTCGCCGCAGGCGGGCGCGCCGACTAGGCCGGTGCCCACGCCCGACTCGTCCTTGCCGAACGAGCCGACATTGCGCGGATGCTCATAGTGGTCGATGACCTTCTCGCTGTACGCCATGGCTGGTCTCCGGTTCCGTCCTCAGTGCTCTGCCCACTGGATGGACTTGATGTCGATCCCCTCCTGGTGCATCTCCCAGAGCGGGGACAGTTCGCGCAGGCGCGTCACCGCGTCCGCGATGTGACCGATCGCGTAGTCGACCTGATCCTGCGTGGTGAAGCGTCCCAGCCCGATGCGCAGGCTGGTATGCGCCATCTCGGCCTCGACGCCGAGTGCGCGCAGCACGTAGGAGGGCTCCAGCGAGGCCGAGGTGCAGGCCGAGCCGGACGATACCGCGATGTCCTTCACGCCCATCATCAGACCCTCGCCCTCGACGAAGGCGAATGAGATGTTGAGATTGCCGGGGAGCCTCCGCTCGAGGTCGCCGTTGAGATAGACCTCGGGCAGGCGGGCTCGAATGCCGTCGAGCATGCGGTCGCGCAAGCCGCGCAGCCGCTCGGCCTCGGCGCCCATCTCTGCCTTGGCGATGCGGCAGGCCTCGCCGATGCCGACCACCAGGGGCGTGGGCAGCGTGCCCGAGCGCATGCCGCGCTCCTGCCCGCCGCCATTGATCAGCGGCTCGAGCCGCACCCGGGGCCGGCGCCGCACATAAAGCGCGCCGATGCCCTTGGGCCCGTACATCTTGTGGCCCGAGATGCTCATCAGGTCGATGTTCATCGCATTGACGTCGAGCGGGATCTTGCCCACCGCCTGGGCGGCGTCGGTGTGGAAGAACACGCCCTTGCGGCGGCAGATCGCGCCGATCTCGGCGATCGGCTGGAGCACGCCGATCTCGTTGTTCGCCGCCATCACCGAGACGATGGCGGTCTTGTCGGTGATCGCCCGCTCCACTTCGCCGGGATCGATCAGCCCGTCCGCGTGGACCGGCAGATAGGTGATCTTGAACCCCTCCTGCTCGAGATGCCGGCAGGTATCGAGCACGCACTTATGCTCGGTGTTGATCGTGACGACGTGATTCTTGCGGTCGCGGTTGAAGCGGGCCACCCCCTTGAGCGCGAGGTTGTTCGACTCGGTCGCGCCCGAGGTGAACACGATCTCCTTGGCGTCGGCGCCGATGATGCCGGCGACCTGCTCGCGCGCCTCCTCGACCGCGTCCTCGGCCTCCCAGCCGAAGAGATGGTTGCGCGAGTGGGCGTTGCCGAACTTCTCCGTGAACCAGGGCAGCATCGCCTGGACCACGCGCGGGTCGCAGGGCGTGGTCGCCTGATAGTCGAAATAGATCGGCCGCTTGTCGTCCTGGTTCCGGCCGTCGCGCTGCGTGCTCATCCTAGCTCCCCATCCTCACGCGGCCCGGGCCGCTCTCCCGTCGTGACGCCGGGCGATCGGCGCGAAGGCGGCGGCGAAAGCCTCCACATCCTCCGTCCGGCTGTTCCAACCGAGGCTCGCGCGGATCGCGGAGCCCGCAAGCTCGCCCGCTCCCATCGCGGCGAGCACGTGACTGGTCTCGACCCGGCCCGACGAGCAGGCCGCGCCCGCGCTCACCGCCACGCCCGCGAGATCGAGGGCGATGACCAGGGTGCGCGCCGGCAGGCCGGGCAGCGCCAAGCAGCTGGTGTTGGGCAGGCGATCCGCGTCCGCGGCGAAGACGACCAGCGAGGGCGCGATCCCGCGTGCCAGTGCCTCCAGCCGGTCGCGCAGCTCGCGCTGGCGGAGCGATTCGGCTTCCATCCCCGACACGGCATCGCGCGCGGCGGCGGCGAAGCCGGCGATCCCGGGCAGGTTCTCGGTGCCCGCGCGGCGGCGCATCTCCTGCGCCCCACCGGCGAGCATCGGCGAAAGCCGCGCATCGGGGTCGGCGAGAATCAGCGCGCCGATGCCCATCGGCCCGCCCAGCTTGTGGGCGGAGAGCGCGAGCGAATCGACGCCGAGCGCGCGAATATCGAGTTCCATGCGTCCCGCCGCCTGGACCGCGTCGCAATGAACCAATGCACCATGCGCGCGGGCGATGCCGACCACTTCGGGAACCGGCTGGATTGCGCCGGTCTCGTTGTTGGCCAGCATTACCGCGACCAGCGCGGGTTCGTGCGACCGCGCGAGCATCGCTTCGAGCGCGGCCAAGTCGATAACGCCATCGCCGTCGACCGGGACGGTCTCGGCCGCGGCGGCCTTCAACACGGAAGGATGCTCGACGGCGGAAGCGAGGACGCGGCTCCGGCCCAGCCCGCGCAGGGCGAGCGCGTTGGCCTCGGTCGCGCCGGAGGTGAAGATCACGCCCGTCGGGTCCGCGCCGACCAGCGCGGCGACCGCGTCGCGCGAATCGTCGATCAGCCGCCGCGCAGCACGTCCGGCCGCGTGCACCGAAGAGGGGTTGCCGCCGATCGCCAGCGCGCGCGCCACCGCCTC
>JASHSH010000127.1 GCA_030040955.1 Rhodospirillales bacterium | reverse complement strand
GAGCTGGTGCCGGCGGGGCAGCTGCGCGAGGCGCGCGCGCTCGCCGCCCGGGCGCGCGCCGCCGGCCAGCCGCGCAGCGAGAGCTTCCACCTGGTGATGGCCGGCGCGCGCCGCCTGGTCGAGATCACCGAGGCTCCCGTGCCGGCCGGACCCGACCGCGGGTTGATGACGGTGGGCATCGCCATCGACCGCACCGCCGAGGAGGAGCTGCACGGGCAGATCGAGCGCCATGTCTCGGCGCATGCCGGCGTGCTGGAAAATCTCGGCACCGCGATCGCCATTTTCGCCACCGACACGCGGCTTAGCTTTTTCAACACCGCGTTCCGCAATTTGTGGCGGCTCGACGCCGATTGGCTGGCCGGGCGTCCGACCTACGCGATGGTGCTGGATGCGTTGCGCCAGGCCCGCCGCCTGCCCGAGGTCGCCGATTTCCGCGCCTACAAGGAAGAAGAACTGCGCCGCTTCACCGCGCTGCTCGAATCGCGCGAAGACGTGCTTCACCTCCCCGACGAGCGCACGCTGCGCCGCTTCGTCACGCCGCATCCGTTCGGCGGGCTGCTGATGACCTATGAGGACGTGACGGATGCGCTGGCGCTGGAACGCTCGCTCACCACCTCGCTCGCCGTGCACCGCGCCACGCTGGAAAATCTCCACGAGGGCGTGGCGGTGTTCTCGGGCGATGGAAGGCTGCGGCTGTCCAACCCGGCCTACGGGCGTATCTGGAAGCTGAGCGGGGCGGAGCTCGCCGGCGAGCCGCATTTCGGCGAGCTGGTCGAACGCCACCGCGACTTCTTCGCCGCCGACGCCGACTGGGCCGCGTTGCGCTCGACCCTGCTCGCTTTGTTCGGCGGACGCGTGGCGCGCGCGGGCCGGCTGGAACGGGCGGATGGGATCATCCTCGACTACGCCTCGGTGCCGCTGCCCGACGGCGCGGCGCTCACCACCTGGCTCGATGTGACCGATTCGGCGCGGCTGGAGCGCGCGGGACGCGAGCGCGACGAGGCATTGGCCGCGGCCGAGGGATTGCGGAGCGAGTTCGCCGCCCATGTGAACGCCGAGGTCGGCGCGCCGCTCGGCGCGATCCTCGGCCTCACCGATGCGCTCACCGAGGGCTATTGCGGCCCGCTCAACGAGCGCCAGGGCGAGTATGTGCGCAGCATCGCCGACACCTCGCGCCAGCTGTTGCAGACCGTGGGCGACCTGCTCGACCTTTCCGCCATCCAGGCGGGACAGGTGACGCTGGCGCGCGGCCAGGTCGAGCTGCATCCTCTGCTCACCGGCGTGCTCCGCCTGGTGCGCGAGCGGGTGCGCGAGCGGGTGCGCGAGAAGCGGCTCGCGCTCGAATTCGATTGCCCGCTCGGCATCGGCGAGATCGCGGCCGACGAGCGCCGGCTGCGCCAGGTGCTCTACAACCTGGTCGCGGCCGCCGTGCGCTTCGCCCCGATCGGCGGGCGCATCCGCCTCGCCGCGCGGCGGGCGAACGGGGGGATCGAAATCGAGTGCGCGGCCGCCGGCGGCGATATGGGCGAGGCCGAGCGGGCGCTGGTCTTCGCCGGCGCGCTCGCGCCCCCGCACGGGGAGCCCGAGCCGCCCGCGATGCCGGGTATGAAGCTGATGCGCGGCGTGATCGCCTTGCATGGCGGGACCATCGAGCGGATCGAGGCGGCCGAAGGCGCCGGCATCCTGCTGCGGCTGCCCGCGGGGTAGTCATTTCGCGCGCAGACCCCCACCCCGCCGACGCATGCGTCGGCCCTCCCCGCGAAGCAGACCCCCACCCCGGCCCTCCCCGCAAGGGGGAGGGAGATCATCCTTGGTGCACGTCCCCTCCCCTCTCACGGGGAGATCGACGTATACGTCGATGGGTGGGGTGAGGTGAAACCGCGCGCCTCAGTCGATCCGGCGCAGCTCGATGGGCAGCAGGACCTTGCCGTCGGCCGAGTTCCAGGAGCCGAACAGACGGCCGTTCTCGGCGAGGCGGTATTCGAGGCGCGCGTGACCCGAGGTGACGAGCCGCAGGGCGCCCTCTTGCAACCGGCCCGCCGCCGGCTCGACGCGGTAGCCCTCGGCATGGTTCAGCGGGCCGAAGCCGTATTGGGCGGTCACCGTTCCGTCGGCGCCGACGCGGTCGATGGCGAGCAGCACCTCGCGGCCGCCGTTCTGATACCAGCCCCACCAGTGCCCGAGCAGCGGCGATAGGTCGGATTCCGCGGCCAGGGTGACGCGCGACATGCCGAAGGCGCGCTCGATCTCGGCCGCGCTGGCCGCGCGCGGGCGGCATTGGAATTCGCCGGGCGGGCTCGCCAGGCGCAGGAATTCGACGATGCAGGCGGCATAGAGCCGAGCGAAGGCCGTGCCATGCGCCGAGGCGTGGCCGGCGAAGCCGGGCGGCCGGTCGAGCACGGCATAGGTGGAATGCTTGTCGGCCAGCGCCTCGCGCATCGGCGCCGCCCGCCCGCCCGGATCGTAGTCGTCGTGATCGAAGAAGATCACCATCGCGGGCATCGGCGCGAGATAGCGCGCGATCGAGACGATCTCGAAATTGCGGCGGAAGGCCTGGCCCGGCGTGTTGCTCCACGACCCGTAGCGCGCCGGCACGGCCGCCACGATGGCGTCGAACAGGCCGGCCCGCGCGCCCGCTTCGAAGGTGATCCAGGAGCCGAAGCTCTGCCCGACCGAGACCACGCGGCGATAGCCTTGCGCGCGCAGCGCCACCGCCCGCTCGGCCAGCGCGTCGACCCCGGCATCGCCGCGTTCGTCCGCCTTCGGCCGGACCAGGCGGAACACGTCCCATCCCGAATCGCGCGCGGAGTCGAGATAGAAGGGCGGATCGGGATTGGGATCGGCGCGCTGCGCCTGGCCGTGATTGTAGACGATCGCGCCCAGCGCGCGATCCGGTCCGAGCGCCGCCGATCGCGCGAAGGCCGGCTCGAAGCGAATCTCGGCCAGCGCGCGCGCGCCGACCACGAGGGACGCGCCGATCAGCAGCGCGACGGCGAGACGCGGGCGGCGCTCCATCGGCGCGGCGCCTAGATCGCCGGCACGCCGGTGGTGGTCGAATATTCGAAATGCAGCGCGCGGCCGGGATTGGCGACCGCGAAGGCGGCATGCGCGGCGAGCGCGGCCTCGGCGAAGCCGGTCAGGATCAGCTTGAGCTTGCCGGGATAGGCGGCGACGTCGCCGATGGCGAACACGCCGGGCAGGTTGGTGGCGCAGGTGGCGGGATCGACCTTGATCGCCGTGCCGTCCATCGCGATGCCCCAGCGCGCGATCGGTCCCAGATCGCCGGCCAGGCCGAAGAAGGGCAGCAGCGCGTCGGCCTCGAGCGCGCGCGCCTCGCCGTCGAGCGTCTTCACCACCACGCGGGCGAGGCGGCCGTTCGCGCCCTCCAGCGCGTCGAGCTGGTAGGGGATCACCATCTCGATCCGCCCGGATTCGGCGAGCGCGCGCATGCGCGCCTCGGATTCGGGGGCGCAGCGGAATTTCGGACGGCGATGCACCACCATCACCTTGGCGGCGACCTCGGCCAGCGCGACCGCCCAGTCGGCCGCCGAATCCCCGCCGCCCGCGATCACCACCCGCTTGCCGGCGAAATCCTCCGCCCGCTTGACCAGGTAGAACACGCTTTTGCCCTCGTACGCCTCGATGCCGGCGAGCGGCGGCCGGTTCGGCCCGAACGCGCCCGCTCCTGCCGCGATCACCACCACCGGCGCGGCGATGCCCTGCCCGCCGGACAGAACGACCGTCCAGCGCCCGTCGGCGCGCCGCTCGAGCCGCTCGACGGTGGCGTTGAGATGGTAGCCCGGCGCGAACGGCCGTGCCTGCTCGGCCAGCCGCGCGACCAGATCGGCGGCGAGCAGCTTGGGGATGCCGGGAATGTCGTAGATCGGCTTGGTCGGATAGAGGGCGACCAGCTGCCCGCCGATCGCCTCGAGCGCGTCGACCACCCGGCATCTGAGCCGCAGCATGCCGAGCTCGAATACGGCGAACAGGCCGACGGGCCCGGCGCCGACGACCACGGCGTCGGTCTCCTCGATCGGCTGGAGGGCTTCGTTCATGTGGGTGCGAGGCTCCGGCGGTTCCCCTCCAAGATGGCGGCGGCGCGGCGGCCAATCAACTGTGGCAGCGACCGGCGCGGCGGACTACAACCATGCGATGGCCCTCGCGCTCGCCCTGCCCGACGAGGCCGCCACCCGGCTTCTGGGGCGGCGCCTGGCCGAGGCCGCGCGCATCGGCGACATCTTCGCCCTCGAAGGAG
>JASHSH010000126.1 GCA_030040955.1 Rhodospirillales bacterium | reverse complement strand
ATCGTGCCCATCCTGCGCGCAATCGGCGACGCGGACATGGTGATTCCGTATGTGCTCAATCCGGAAGTCCGTCCCTGGTCCCGCCGTCTGGCGTCGCGCGGATTCGTGATTCTGCTGAATGCGCTGTTCGGCCTCCGGGTCCCCTATTACAACGGTCTCGTCGTCCACAAGACGGACCTGCTGCGGCAGATCACCATCGAGACCGACAGCTTCGCCTATCAGGCGGAAGCGGTGATCAAGCTGCTGCGGAGGGGCGCGACCTACGCCATCGTCGGCACGGTGATCGCCGAACGCCGGGAAGGCTCCAGCAAGGCGTTCCGCCCGAGCAATGTCTGGCGCGTTCTCAAGACCGTGTATCTGCTGAAGCGCCGGATCGACAGCGGGTCCGCGCCCGCGTTGCGCGCGGCCGAGGGCCCGCGCGCGCACTGAGTTCGCCAGCGGCTAGACGAAGTTGATGTGCTGGGGGATCGCGCCCGCCGGGGGTCGCAACGCGATCTGGCCCTTGGCGTGCGCGTCCAGCGCTTCGTTCACCTTGTGCTGGAGGCACAGCGTTCCGCACATCGTCTGGGCGTTGAAGTCCGGGCCGGCCAGGTAGTTCATGACCTCCCAGTAGCGGTCGCTCGACCAGATGTCCTTGAACCGCTCGTCGCAGATGTTGCCGATGTGGAACTTCTTGTAGCGCTCGTTGAACAGCATGCCGCAAGGCGCGACCAGACCCGAGCCGGAAATCTGCAACATGAACGGGGCGCCGTAGCAGCGCTGGTAGCTGCGTTTGTCGCCCGCCTCGATCTTCGACCACTTCACCACGACCTTGTATTCGTCGTCGGAGAGCGCTTCCGCCTCGTGCAGCGTGTCGTAGAGCTTCGCGTATCCCTTGTAGTCGACGCCCAGCGTGCCGTCCTCGTCGTCGCTGCAATGCTTGATGACGAGATAGTCGGGACGCAGCTCCTTGCCGAGGCGGGCCAGCGGCATGATCTGGTCGCGGTATTGCGGCATCAGCACCATCTGGAGGCCGATGGTGACCGCCAACCCGTCGCGCCGCTTGATCGCCACCATTTGGCGGATATTGTCGCAGACGCGGTCGAACCAGTGCTCCTTCACCCCCATGATCTGCGCGTAACGCTCGCGCTCTCCGGCGGAGATGTTGATCCGCAGGTAGGTCAGGTGCGGCAGCACCTCCTCGAGCTTGCGCTCGTTGAGCACGAAGCCGTTGGTGCCGCAGGCCATCGAGATGCCGAGCTCGGAGCCGCGTCGGATCGCGTCGACGAACGCCGGCGAGATGGTGCTCTCGCCGTCCGACACCAGGCTGATTCCCTTGACGCCGATCTCGGCGCAATCCTCCAGGAAGTCGTAGATCACTCGCTGGTTGATGACCTTCCGGTCGTTTTCCTGGAGCATCGCGTAGCAATAATGGCAGGCGAAGTTGCAGGCCCGCGTCAGCGCCATATCGATGGTGATCGGCGCGATCCGCTCGCCGCGCTCCCAGGCGCGGATGCGGTCGGTATGCCAAGCGATCTTGGTTCCGTCGAGAATCAGCTCGGTGTGCTCGGTCATCCCGGTCATGCGCGGGTCCTTGGAGGGTACCGGTGGCTCATAGCCTGCGAATCTTGTTCAGGTCCTTCTGCGGCTCCAGATAGACTTGCAGGCTCTCGTCGATCTCTTGCTTCAAGAATGCTTCGAGCGCCCGCAGGACCAGGGGTCGTTCGGGGATAGGTATCACATCGGCCAATGTTACGACCAAACGAATCTCGAAGCCATTGATATCCTTGTCGATACGGTCGAGTGCGACGGCGGCCGCCGGCAGCCCCCGTCGCCGCACGAACTCGGCCAGCCGCGCCTCGATGGCGGTACTCTTGCCACCCGGCGCGAGCGCCAGCCAGGCCGCGCCCGGCGGTGAGCCGTAGAAGCTGGTCGTGTCCCGCAACCCGGTCAGCTCGGCATGGGTAGCGCGCAATTGCCGCACCAGGTCGAGCACATCGGTGAAGGCCGTGCCCGAATTGCTCGGAAGGACAATCCCCGCCACCGGCCGAGCGGCGCCCGCCGAGAGCCGATGGATGGCGATGATCGCCGCGTGATCCGCCGCGTCCTGCACCGGACGGCCCTCGACGATCTCGCAAATCAAATCCGCGATCGCGCGGCGCGGGGCCGAAGCGATGTCCGCGTGCCGCGCCGAGAGGATTGTGTGGCTGGCGGCATCGACCGCCGCGGACAATCGGCCGATCTGCGATTTCACTTGAATGACGAGGGCGCCTTCCGCGGGGGACGCCTCGCCCTCATGCGTGATCGCGCCTTGGCGCGCGGCGACGGCATCGGCGAGCGCGGGATTGACCACGGGCCGATGCGTGTCGGCGGCGGCCGTTTCCTGCTCGCGTCGAAGCGCGGTCCGCTCGACGGGGCCGGCGGGAGCGACGCGGTCGGACTTGCCCTTCGCCAATGGGGCGGCCGTCGCGCGGAGCCGCGAGATGTCGAGGACATAGTCGTCGCCCAACTCGCGCACCGCGATCTGTCCGTGCGACCGCGCCATCGTGCGAAACCGCGCCAAGTCCGCAGCGCCCAACGTCTTCGATGAAACGCGGATAGCGATCGCGTCGCGGCCGGCGGACTGCGCCGCCTCGACCATGTTGAGAATGCTTTTGACCGGATCCTCGTCCGGCACCCACAGCTCGAGATACGGCTCGCCCACCGCGTGCCCGCGCAGCACGTCCACCAGGGAGCGCTGATAGGCGGCGACGATATCCTCGTATCGAATTGGGTCCGGCTTCGCCAGCATCCGACTTCCTTCAATCCGGGCGCGATCGGGCCGCACTATACATGATTGCTCGAAGACTCCACCCGGGGCCGGCGAACCTCGTGCGCGCGCCCGAGCAATCGCTTGAACATCTCGACCACGAGGGCCATGCCGAGGACGGACACGTCGCCCAGCATCACGCGCTCACCCGCGATCCGAATTTGCCCGCTGCCGGCAAGCCGCCCCAGGCGCCGGTCGACGATCTCGCGCGCCCCGTAACGCGCCAGCAGCTCCGCCCGGGTCAATCCCCTCGGCGCGGCAGCCAGTTCGATCACCAGCCGGACCCGGCGCGCCGTCTCGCCCATATTGATCAGATGGAAGAACACGTACGCGGCGCATACATATATGCACAGATCGGCAAAATGGACGACGAACGGCCAGTCCCGCCAAAGCGCGATCGCCGCGACTTGGACGAGCAGGCCGGCAAGGACTCCAGCCAGAAGCGAGCGGAATATCCCTTGCTTCGGATTCAGCCGGTACCAGATCGCCTGGACGGCGACGAGCGCAATCGAGGAGGCGACGATCGCGCCCAGCCATCCGAGATTTTCCGGCGCGGCGCTCATCCGCCCTTGCCCGCGCGCAGGAATTTGCGCCAGCCCGCGAAGAAGCCCGCGAGTCCGCTTCCCTTGCGAGTCAGCGCGTAGCGTCCCCCGGCCTCGCTGGCCAGCCCTTCGCGAAGCAGGTCGAGGATGCGCGGCACTACCAACGCCTCGTCGTCCAGGAGCCGATACAGCTCGTTTTTGTCCAGCCCGGCCTTCCCCGCAGCGGCGATCACCCGGATGATCACCAGCGTCGGACTGTCGACCTCCACCGGCGGATAGGACATCACATACGCGGCCGCGACCGCGAGCGCGAGCAGGATGGACTCCGCCCAATGGGACGCGCCTTCGGGCAGCAGCGATCGCCAGGCGGGATCGAGACTCTCCGCCGCGATCAGAATCGCGGCGCAAATCGGCACGCCGAACACGAACAGCCGGATCACGATGGACGCGGTCGCTTGCGGCCAGCGTATCCGCCACCAGACGACATGCACCGCGAACGGAACCAGGAACAGGATGGCCGAAGCGAGCAGCATTCGGAATGCGTGGCGATCTGGTCGGCGGGAGCGATTACGCGTCGAGGCCCTGCTTGGCGCCGGCCGCCAGGCTGGCCAGGTCGATCGCTTCGCTTCCATCCGCTGGGTTAGGTACGTCGCGGCGATCCTTGCGCCCATCCGCCATCCAGATCAGCCCGCCGGGCAACGACACGACGAGGAACAGCAGCCCGAACGCGATCGACGGCAGCACCGCCTGCTCCGCCGGCACCCCGAAGGCGTGCAATGCCAGCGCCATCGCCGTCTCGCGCAGGCCCCAGCCGCCGGCCGCCACCGGGATCATCGAGAACAGGCTCACCGCCGGAAACACCAGGAACCACTGCCCGATGCCGAGTGGAAGTCCGAAGCCTTCGCCCAGGAGAGACACCACGGCTACGTTCGACAAGTGCACACACAATGCCAGCAGCAGCGCGAGCGCGAGCCGGCGCCGGGATTTGGCGTTCCGCACCGACTCCGCCGCGAGCGCCGCCGCTCCGTGGATCGCCGGGAAGCGCCGCAAGGCCTCGGGCCGGAGGGAGAGAGCGCCCGCCACGGCAATTCCGGCCAGGGCGAATGCGCCGAGCACCCAAAGGAGCGGAGCCCAATTCACATCGGGCAGGACGCGCGTCAATCCCCGCAATCCGATAACCACGAGCAGGGTCACGCTGCCGAATCCGAGGCAGCGATCCAGGAACACCGAGCTGATCCCCCGGCCGAGCGGAATGTCGAGCCGGCGCAGAAACCAGACCCGCATCGCGTCGCCGCCGACAAATCCGAAGACCACTTGCTCGAAGAAGAAGCCGGACCAGGCGACTCGCACCGTTCGCCGCCAATCGCCGCGTACCCCCAGCGCGCCGAGCACCAATCGCAGCCGAAGCCCGGCCACCGCGATCTGGCCGGCGAAGACAGCCGCGCAAATCGGCAGGACATATAGCTTCAGTTCGCCGGAATGCGCGATGACGCGCCCGAAATCGACACGCGACAGAAGCAGCGCGATCAGACCCGCCGAAATCGCCAGCTTGGCCAGCGGAACCCCGTAACGCTTCACAATCCCCCGATCCCGCCGTTCACGTTTCGCCGGATAAGCCTGGCCGCGCGGTTGTCGGGCCCGTCGATTACCGGCCCGGTCCCGGCGGCGCGGATACTAGTCGGAATTGCCGGATGCGGCAAACCGCGGACTCTGCGCCGCGGCGGACGAATCAGCCGGGACAGCTCGCCCCGCCCCACAGCGTGGCCACGGGCCCGGGGAACAGCTCGTTCGACCGTCCCGTCACCCAATAGGTCACCAGCCCCACCCATTCATGCTCGGCTTCGCTCAGCCGGACCAAGGGACCGATGGTGCCCAGGCGGAACCAGCTCTCCGTCGCCGTGGTGAAGTCGGTCGGCCAGGGCAGCACCTGCCATCCGACCTGCCGGAAGGCACCCACCGCGCGCGGCATCTGGCTCGCCGCGGCAACCAAGATCCATCTTTCTTCGGGCTGGGGTTGAACCAGCTTGAATGCCTCGCGGGCGTTTTCCCATGTGGTCTTGGACTTCGACTCAAACAGAACGCGACCGGTGTCGATACCGAGGCGATCCATGATGCTGCGCGCCACGGTGCTTTCCGTGTTCCCGTACGGGTCGTCGGGCGCGGCGCCGTTGCCGCCGGTGAACACGACCCGGGCGGTCGGGAACTGCTGCATCAGGTCCTTCAACACAACGTAGCGCATCGGGCGGTTGGCCAGCTGCAGCAGCCGCTCGCCCTGATAGACGGCGGTGTCCTCGCCCCCGCCGAGCACGACGATGCCGTCGACGCAAGCCGGCGCCGACGGCAACGGGAAACGGTTCTCCAGCGGCCGCATCGACCAGACATCGATCGGCGTGAACCAGATCGCCGCCATGATCGCGGTGGCGACGTAGACCACGCGCCAGGCGAACTTCTCGCGCCAAAGACGTCGCAGCACCAGGGCCGCGACGAGCAAAGCGATCAGGATGCCAGCCGGCGTGATCAGGGAAGTCAGGATGGATGCGAGCAAGTGAAGCATGGTCGCGTCGCGCCGGCTGTTTTTGCGGTGGGGCCGGAACCCCGAAATCCCTCGATGTTCGCTGCCGCGACGGAAGACGGCGGACCGCTCCTCACGGATTGTTTCTTATATCACACCCGCGCGCGACTACCAGATGCGGATCGATAAAAATTCATGCATCCGAGCGAGCGCAGGCTGGACCTGCCCAAGATTCGGTCAAACTCGGTGCCGGCCCGGATGCGTTGGCGGCAATCTGCAAGATCGA
>JASHSH010000125.1 GCA_030040955.1 Rhodospirillales bacterium | reverse complement strand
GTTCTTGCGGGTGAGCATGATGAACCGCACTACGTCCTTGCCGACCTCGTCGACCACCTCGCGCAAGGTGACGAAATTGCCGGCGCGTTTGCTCATCTTGTAGGGCTGGCCGCCCTTGAGCAGATGGACGAGCTGGCAGACCTTCACCTCGAGGGCGCCCTTGCCTTCGGTCAGCGCCGTCACCGCCGCCTGCACGCGCTTGACATAGCCGCCATGGTCGGCGCCCCACACGTCGATCATGCGCGCAAAGCCGCGGCTGTATTTGTCGAGATGGTAGGCGATGTCGGAGGCGAAATAGGTCCAGCTTCCGTCCGATTTCTTCAGCGGGCGATCCACCTCGTCGCCGAACCGGGTGGCGCGGAACAGAAGCTGCGGACGCGGCTCCCAATCCTCCGGCGGCTTGCCCTTCGGCCGCTCGAGCGTGCCGGTATAGACCAGATCGCGCGATTCCAGCACGCGCACCGCCTCATCGATCTTGCCGGCTACAACGAGGGTTCGCTCGGAGGTGAAAGCGTCGAAAGAAATGCCAAGCGCGGCGAGGTCGGATTGGATGGTCTTCAGGTTCTCGTCGACCGCGATGTCGCGGGCCACCTTCGAGATGTCAATCAAGAGGTGGGTCTGCGACGCAGTGACGGCCGCCACCTCCTGCATATATTCACCGGGATAGTAGCCCTCCGGCGGATCGCCGACCTTTTCGCCGCGCAGCTTGCGCACATTGTATTCATTGGTCCGGCCCAGCGCCTCGATCTGCGCGCCCGCGTCGTTGATATAGTATTCGCGGGTCACCTGGAACCCGGACTTGGCGAGCAGATTGGCGAGCGCGTCCCCGAACACCGCGCCGCGGCCGTGGCCCACATGCAGCGGCCCGGTCGGGTTGGCCGAGACATATTCCACATTTACCGGCTCGCCCCGGCCGAGATCGCAATCGCCATAGGAGAGGCCGGCGCGGAGGATGGTCCGCAACTCCTCGCGAAGGGATTCGATCCGGAAGCTCGCGTTGATGAAGCCTCCGGCGGGCTTGATGTCGTCCACGATCGACGCGGTTTCGACGATCAGGGGCGCCAGAAGCTCGGCGATCTCGTTCGGCTTCCTATGGAGCTGCGGCGCCAGGATGAACGGCGCGTTGTTGGCGACATCGCCGTGCTTCGGATCGCGCGTCGGGCCGACCACGATCTTCGATCGATCGAGGTCGCTTGGCAGCACTTTCCTTTCGACGCCGAGATCGATCGCGCGGTCGAGATCGTCCCGCGCCAGCTGGTAAAGATCCTTGGGCATCAGCGCGAATCCCGGATACCGCGCGCGATGGGCCTCGCCGCCTCTAATCCGTCATGCGCGGACTTGATCCGCGCATCCACGCCTGCGGGACAGGCTGCCGTGGCTGGCCGGGTCAAGCCCGGCCATGACACGAAGTAGGAAGGAGGCCGAATCACGGCTTCTCCTGGAGATCGAACAGGCGGCGATGCTCGTCGAGCGCGGAGCGGTCGGTCAGCCCCGCGATATAGTCGGCGACCGCGCGCAGCGTGCGTTCGCTGCCCTTGCCGTCGCAGCGCGCCTGCCACTCGGGCGGCAGGCATTCCGGCTCGGCGGCGAGCAGCGCGAACAGGTCGCGCACCACGCGCCGTGCCTTGCTGGTCATCCGGTTGACCCGGTAGTGCCGGTACATGTGCACGCGCAGGAAGGATTTCAGCGCGCGGTCGTTTTCCACCATCGCGGGCGAGAAGGCGACCAGCGGCTGGCCGAGCTTGCGCACCCGCTCGGCCGAATCGGGGACGAGGCGGGCGATGCGCCGCCGGGTCTCGGCGATCAGATCGCCGACCATCAGCCCGATCAGCCTTCGCACCGATTCGTGGATGTGCAGGCTTTCGTCGATGTCGGCATGCTCGCGCTTCACCTCGGCGAAGACCGGCCCGACCAGCGGCACCTCGGCCAGATCGGCGATGGCGAACAGTCCCGCGCGCAGCCCGTCGTCGATGTCGTGGTTGTTGTAGGCGATGTCGTCGGCGAGCGAGGCCACTTGCGCCTCGGCGCTGGCGAACCCGTCGAGTTCGAGATCGTGCTTCGCGTTGTAGGAAAGGATCGCCGCCGGCACCGGGCGGTTCGCGCGCGGGCCCAAAAGCGGCCCGTTATGCTTGACCAGCCCCTCCAGCGTCTCCCAGGCCAGGTTGAGTCCTTCGAAGGCGTAGTAGCGCCGTTCGAGCTGGGTGACGATGCGCAATGTCTGCGCGTTGTGATCGAAGCCGCCGATCTTCTCGGTCAGCTCGTGCAACGCGTCCTCGCCGGCATGGCCGAACGGCGTGTGGCCAAGATCGTGGGCGAGCGCGAGCGTCTCGGTCAGGTCCTCGTCGAGGCCGAGCACGCGCGCGACCGTGCGGGCGATCTGCGCCACTTCCAGGCTGTGCGACAGGCGGGTGCGGAAATTGTCGCCGTCGTGATCGACGAACACCTGGGTCTTGTATTTCAGCTTGCGGAACGCCTCGCTGTGGATGATGCGGTCGCGGTCGCGCTGGAACGGCGAGCGGGTCTCGCTGTCGGGCTCGGGGAACAGGCGGCCGCGGCTCCGGCCCGGGTCGCAGGCATAGGGGGCGGGGCTCGGGCGGGCGGGCATGGCGCGGCACACTACCGCCGCGGACGGCCGCGTTCAATCGGGCGGCCCATTCCGGCGCGTCCGGCCCCGCCATGACGAGCACGACTGGCATGCGTGCTCCTTGCCCCACCGTCATGCCCGGGCCGGGCAAAGCCCGTGACCCGGACATCCACGCTCTTTGGGTCGCTGCGTATCCGTGGATGGCCGGGTCAAGCCCGGCCATGACGCTCTTCCCGCCGAAACGCGGAAGTCGGAGCGCTTTGACAATCCAGGCCGGCGCGCCTACATCTGGGGGCAGGAAATCGGGTGAATCCATGCCGGACGATGCCGCATCCCCCGCGCGCGAAGTGTTCCTGAGCGAGAGCGCCGCCAGGCGCATCCGCGAGCTGCGCGCCGCGGAAGGCAACGACGCGCTGATGCTGCGCCTCGCGGTGTCGGGCGGCGGATGCTCGGGTTTCTCTTACAATTTCTCCCTCGACGCCGCGCGCAAGGATGACGACCGCGCCTTCGACCGGCACGGCGTCACGCTGCTGGTCGACGAAACCTCGCTCGACCTGCTCGCCGGCTCGACCATCGACTATGTCGAGGAGATGATCGGCAGCGCGTTCGCGGTCAAGAACCCGAACGCCGCCTCCACCTGCGGCTGCGGCAGCTCGTTCTCGGTCTGACGCGGGCCGGTCCCGCTCACTCGTTCCGGATCATTCGCAGCCGGGTCGGCTCCAGCTCGCCGCGCGCCTGAAGCACCGGGTAGGCGACCGAGCAGATGTGCGAGTGGATGCGCTTGAGGTCGCGCAGGATGTCGAGATGCAGCGAGCTGGTCTCGATGCTCTCGGGCCGGCCCTCGCGCAGCCGGGCGAAGTGGCTCTCGGCGGCCGACCATTCGGCCTCGCGCATGCGCGCCTTCTCCTGGAGCAGCCGGCGCGCGATCTCGACGTCGCCCGACATGAACACCCCGAGCGCGAGCTTGAGATTGTCGAGCACCTCGCGATGGAAGGCTTCGAGTTCGCGCGCTCCCTCGGGCGAGAACTTGTAGCGGTGCTTGATCTTCTTGTCCGCCAGCTCCATCAGGTTTTTGTCGATGATGTCGCCGATATGCTCGAGGTTGATCGAGAAGGCGATGACCTCCATCGCGCGGCGGCTGCCCGCCTCGTCCAGACTCTCGCGCGTGATCTGGGTGACATACAGCTTGATCGCCTCGTGCAGCCGGTCGACCGCGTTGTCCATGCGCTCGATCTCGGCGACCAGCTTGCGGTCGTCGGTGGCGAATGCGGTCATGGTCTGGCGCAGCATCGCCTCGACGATGTCGCCCATGTGCAGCACCTCGCGCTCGGCGCAGGTGAGCGCGACCGGCGGGCTCGCCAGCGCGGCCGGATCGAGGTGCAGCGGCACCGAAGGGTCGGCCGCCGACTTCGCCTCGGGCAGCAGCCGCGTGAGCAGCGCGGCGAGCCGGTCCAGCGGCGCCAGGAACAGGAGCGCGAGGGCCAGGTTGAAGCCGGTATGGAAGTCGGCGACCTGGCGCGCGGGATTCACTTCGACGCGGCCCAGCAGTTCCGAGAGCGGCCCGAGCGCGGGCAGGAGGACGGCGCAGCCCACCAGCCGGTTGATGAGATTGCCGATCGGCAAGCGCCGTGCCGCCGGATTGCCCGCTCCGCCCGCCTCGACCAGCGGATTGATCGCCGAGCCGAGATTGGCGCCGAGCACCAGGGCCAAGGCGGCCTCCGGCGCGACGAAATTGGAATAAGCCAGCGACATCACGAGGACGATCACCGCGACGCTGGAATGCGCGAGCCAGGCGAAGATCGCGCCGAGGAGGAGGTTCAGCAGCGGATCGGCGGTGATCGCGCGCAGCAGCTCGCGCGCGACCGGAGCGTTTTCGGCCGGGGCAAGCGTGGCGAGAAGCGTATGCAGCGCGAGCAGCATGAGCCCGAGTCCGACGGCGACGCGGCCCAGATCGCGCACGCGCGTGCGCTTGCCCTGGCGGAAGGCGATCACCCCGGCGAGAAGCAGCACGGGGGCCAGCGCCGAGATATCCACGGAAAGAAGCTGGACGATCAGCGTGGTGCCGACATTCGCCCCCAGCATGATCGCGAGCGCGGCCGGCAGCGCGACCACGCCCCCGGCCGTGAACGAGGCCGTCATCAACGCCGTCGCCGTGCTGCTTTGCAGGATCGCTGTCACTCCGAGGCCGAAGGCGAAGGCGCGCAGCCGTCCCGACAGCGCGCGGCCCAGGAACGCGCGCAGGTCCGCCCCATAGGCGCGCAGGATGCCGCTCTGGACCATGTGCAGGCCCCAGAGCAGCAGCGCGATCCCGCCCAAAGCATCCAACAGGACGAGCGTGGCCATCTTGGCCCCTCCGTTCCGGGCCGCGACTTTACCTCCGATCCCATGTCGATAACAGGATTCGATGGTCGCCGACCGCGCCCCGCCTTCGCTATTCCGGGATTTTCATCCCCGGCCTATGCCAGTTGGTGCACAGCAGGCTGGTCTTGTGATAGGCCTCGGGCGTGTCGATGGTCGCGTTGCGCTGGGCCATGTCCTCGTCCATCCGCTCCGCCACCAGGTGCATGTTCTCGCTGAGATAGGCGACCAGGTCCTCGGCCTTGGGCGGCGCCGGATAGATCACCGGAAATTTGCGCAATGCGGATTCGGAAAGCGATGCGCGCACGCTCGGCATCCAATCGCGCAGCGTCTCCAGATTGAAGCGCACATGCGTGTTCTCGTGCGCGAGGATCACCTTGTACTCGCAACTGTCCTCGGGATATTCGGCGGCGACATAGACATGCATCTCGGCGTCGCCGAGGAGGACGTTCAGATGCTGGAGATAGACGCAAACCCGCCCGTCCGCCAGCGGCAGCATCCCCCATTGCAGCCGGTAATGGATCTGGTCGGAAATCTTGGTCAGCCCGAGGATGGTCCAGCCCTTGGGCGGACGCTCGGAATGATGTTCGAGCTTGGGCAGGCCGAACAGATCGACATCGTGGTGATAGACGATGCGCGGCGTCGGCACCTCGATATCGATGGCGACCGCGTGCGGCTGGCGCGGGCATTGCGCGCGGGCGCCGGCCGGCAACGCTGCCAGCGCGAGTCCGAGCGCGAAAATCATCAACAGCCAGCGGGCGCGGGGAAGACGTTCCATCCCCGCATGCTGCCACGAAATCGCCCGCCGCGCTCGCCTATTGGTTGGGCGCCCGTCCCTTGACCGCGTTGGCGCGCGCCGGATGCTCGATCCGCCCCGCGCCATTGCCGGGCAGGTTGGCGCGCACCCGCTCCTTCAGCTTCGCGAGCTCGTCCGCGGTCATCGCGGCCGCCGCCTGAATCATCGAGGCGGACAGCAGGTTGGTGGCGAAATAGTCCTCGAAATCCGGGAACGAGCGCGAGACCACGATCTCGCGCGTCGCCACCTCCACCAGACCGGCGCCCCGCCACAATTCGCGCAGCGCCTCGATGCGCGAGGCTTCCGGCCTCGGCGGCAGGGGCGGGGTCCGGCCGATGTCGGTCATCGCCTGCCGCATCGGCTGGAGCGGAAATCCGCCGCCGAGCATGTCCCAGGCATAGGCCGAGACCGAGCCGCCCGGGCGCACCACCCGCGCCATCTCGGCCACGCCCTTGGCCGGGTCGGGAACGAAGAAGATCACCAGCGCCATGGTGGCCGCGTCGCAGCTCGCATCCGCGTAGGGCAGCGCCATCGCGTCGCCGGTGCGCAGATCGGCACGCTCCAGGCCCGGCCGCTTGCGCGCGTATTCGATCTGCTGCGCGGAAGGGTCGATGCCGCGGATTTCCGACGGCGCGCACCGCCGCGCCAGCAATTCGGTGAACGCGCCGTTGCCGCAGCCGACATCGACCCAGCGCAATCCCTTTTCCGGCGCGAGCCAGTCGAGGAACACGTCGCCGGCAAGCCGGCTCCACACGCCCATCATCCGCTCGTAGCCGGCCCCGTCCTCGAATTTGATCGGACCCTCGGCCATCCTTCCGTCCCCCGGTTTCTTCGGCCGCGCAGATTAGCCGCGCCGGTCCGCGCGCGGAAGCCGCGTCGCGCCCTTCGCGCCCGGCCTCGCGCCGTGCTAACGATGGGGCATGAAGATCGCCAGCTGGAATGTGAATTCGGTGAAGGCGCGGCTCGCGCCGCTGCTCGGCTGGCTCGATTCGGCCAAGCCCGATGTCCTTCTGCTCCAGGAGTTGAAATGCGTCGAGGCGGATTTTCCGCGCATCGAGGTCGAGTCGCGCGGCTATCGCGTCGCGGTGGTCGGGCAGAAGACCTATAACGGCGTCGCCATCCTCTCGCGCCTACCCATCGAGGTCGCGCGCGAGCGGCTGCCGGGCGACGAGTCCGATCCGCAGGCGCGCTGGGTCGAGGCGATGGTGGGGGGTCGGCTCCGCGTCGCTTCGCTCTATCTGCCCAACGGCAATCCGGCGCCCGGCGAAAAATTCGACTACAAGCTGGCCTGGATGCGCCGCCTGATCGCGCATGCGCGCACCCTGCTCGACGGCGATACGCCGACGCTGCTGGGCGGCGACTACAATGTCTGCCCGACCGACGCCGACGTGTACGATCCCGAGGGCTGGCGCGCCGACGCGCTGTGCCGGCCGGAGAGCCGCGCGCTGTTCCGCGAGCTCGTCTATCTCGGCTTCACCGAGGCGTTCCGCGCGCTGCATCCCGACGCCAAATCGGCCTACACCTTCTGGGACTATCAGGCCGGCGCCTGGCCGCGCGATCACGGCTTGCGCATCGACCATCTGCTGCTGTCGCCGCAGCTTGCCGACCGGTTGGCCGCCTGCGACATCGACAAGGATCCGCGCGGACTCGACAAGCCGTCCGACCACACGCCGATCTGGTGCGAACTCGCGGACGGGTGAGGGAGCGGAACCGGCCTCATCCTTCGACGTCGCTCAGGATGAGGCCGGAGAAGGAGGACTCCTCGTCCTGAGCCGGCGCGGAGCGCCGAGTCGAAGGACGCGGCCAGCCCTCGCTCTCAGCCAGCCGCGACACCCCGTCCATTCCCCTGTATGATCCGCCCGGGCCAACCGGGGAAGAAACGAACAGGGGAAGCCAAGATGAACGTATCCCGCAATTTCCTGCTGCTTGCCGCGGTGCTCGGCGTCATCGGCATGCTCTACGGCATCGACATGGGTATCCGCGAGAATTTCGCCTACGCGCCGGTGCACGCGCATATCAACCTGGTCGGTTGGGTGTCGCTGGCGATCTTCGGCCTTGCCTACAAGGCCGGCCTCGCCAGGCAGGACGGCTGGGCAAGCATCCATTTCTGGATCGCCGCCGCCG
>JASHSH010000124.1 GCA_030040955.1 Rhodospirillales bacterium | reverse complement strand
GGCCTCGCTCTTGCGATCCACCAGATTGTACTGGTTCTGCACGGTCGCCACCGGGAAGTACCGGCGCGCCGCTTCGATCTCCTCGACGCCGACCTCGCTCAGCCCGACATGGCGGATCAGCCCTTCCTCGCGCATCGCAGCGATTACCTCGAACTGCTCGTCGCGAGGTACCTTGGGGTCGATGCGGTGCAGCTGCCAGAGGTCGATGCGTTCCACGCGCAGGCGGCGCAGGCTCATCAGCACGCATTGGCGCAGATATTCCGGGCGACCAAGCGCCACCCAAATGCCGGGCCCGGGACGGGCGAGTCCGCCCTTGGTCGCGATCAGCAGTCCGCGATAGGGATGCAGCGTCTCGCGCAGCATGTCCTCGCTGACGAACGGTCCGTAACTGTCGGCGGTGTCGATCAGGTCGACGCCCAGCTCGGGCACGCGGCGCAAGGTCTCGCGCGCGGCTTTTCCGTCGACAGGATCGCCCCACACGCCCTTGCCGGTGACGCGCATGGCGCCGAAGCCCAGGCGATGGACCTCGATGTCGCCGCCGATCTTGAAGCTTCCGGCGGCGGCGGCGCTGGGCTGCGAGGACATGATATTGCTCCGGTTGGCGGGGATGGCGCGGCCAGCCTAACGCGGCCCGCCGTCCGGGCACAATCGTGCTACTTATTCTCCATCACGACCACGCCGTCCCAGCCGGGCGGGGGCGGCATCATCTTGTAGGCGCGCGCGCGGGAGATTTGCAGCGACGCGGCTTCGTCCCTGCCGCCGCGCCCCGCGATCACCCGTTCCATGCAGGCGATCGCCCCGTCCCAGTCGCGCGCCAGCAGCAGGCCCAGCCCGCGCTCGTAGATTCCGATCCATGGCTCGTCGGCGGCACCCGGCTCGTCGCGCATCGCGCGCAGCTCGTAGACCGCCAGGCCCCTCTCCTTGCCGTAGACGGCGACGCGATCGAGCAGACGGGCGACGATCCTCTCCTTCGCTCCCTCATACGTGTCCTCGCCGATCAGGATCGAGGTGCCGTAGACCTTGTTGAGCGGCTCGAGCCGGCTCGCCACGTTCACCGGATCGCCGATGACCGTGTAGTTGATGCGCTCGCGGCTGCCCACATTGCCGACCAGGACGCGGCCCGTGTTGAGCCCGATCCGCGCATGCGTCTCGATCGCGTTCCCGCCCCGCTGCTCACGGCGAAGCTCCGCCAGGCGCGCCTGGCAGGCGAGCGCCGCCCGGCAGGCTTGCACGGCGTGGCGTGCGTTGGGCACCGGCGCGCCCCAGAAGGCCATGATCGCGTCGCCGATATATTTGTCGATGGTTCCCTGGTTCGACTGGATCAGCGTCGACATCTCGCTGAGATAGTCGCCGAGAAAGCCGACGACGCGATCGCCCAGACGCTCGGAAATCTGGGTGAAGTGCGCGAGGTCCATGAACAGGATGGTGAGCTCGCGCGTCTCGCCGCCCAGCTCGGCCTCGATTCCCTGCGCGAACAGGGTGCGCACCAGCTCGGTCGGGATGTATTTGCGGAACGAGGCCAGCGACTTGCCCATCCGTGCGGTCGCGGTCGATACTTGGCGGATCTCGGTGAAGAATGAGGGGATTTCGGCGATGCGCTCGAAGCGGAAATCCTCGAGCTGGCGCAGATTGTCGGTCACCCGCCCGAGCGGCGCGCCGATGAGGCGCCGCACCAGCAGCGTGGCGCCGGCGCCCACCGCGATCAGGAACACGGCGAGCGCGGCCAGCAGATAATTGGTGTTACGGTCGATCGCGCCAAACAGATCGGCCTCGGGAATCACGGTGCAGACGATCAAGCCCATCTCGCCGAGCGGCGCGAGAGTGACGAAATAGGATGCGCCCGAACTCGGGTCGCGGTAGGCGAGCTCGCGCGCCTTGCCGACCGACTTCAGATCGATCGCATTGGCGTGCAGGGCGGCCGCGGTGACGCGAACGGCCGGCGCCTGGCTGTCCTCGAGGCGCGGGATCACCACCGGCCCGCCGGGCGCGACTTGGCCCTTTACCATCTCATGCTGCACGGCCACCACCTGGTCGTACACATTGGTGATGAACACCGTGCCGTTCCGGCTGATCTCGATGCCGTCGAGGAACCGCGCCAGCTGGTCGAGGGAGATGGACACGCCGAGCACGCCCGCGATTTGATCGCCGCGCGCGATCGGCTCCACCGTGGTCACGCCGATCTGCCTGGAGGCGGGCAGGGGATAGAGATTGCTCCAAACCGGCCGGTCGTCCGTGAACGCCGACTCGTACCAGAATTCGCGGGTGACGAAGTAATTGCCGTTCCGGTACTCGCGACCGGTCACGGCGAGCCGCCCATCTGTCCCGACGCGGAATATGCGCACATCGGCGCCGGAGTACGCGCCGATGGTGAAGGTGTCCTCGGTGTAGAGCGTACCGTCGGTGGCGCGACGCGCGCGGAACGAATGATCGTCCTCGAATCCGAGTTCGATCGCGGTCAGGCCGGGCTGGCTTTGCAGGAGCGAGACGAACAGATCCTGCCACTTCGCCTCGTCGTCGATCCTGGCCTCGCGCGCCAATTGCTCCGCCACCGACTGGCGTACGGCGACGGCGCCGCCGAGCAATCCGGCGACGCGCTGGCCGAGGCTGGCGACCGCGAGCGCATTCAGGCGCGCATTGAGATCGCCGAGATTGGTGCGCGAGGCGATGGACCAGGGAAGATGGACCAAGGCGGCGGTGGCGATCACGGTGGCGGCGACGCCGATGCTCAGGCCCGCCCGGATGGACAGGTGGAAATCCCGCGAACGTCCCAACCGGCCCTCCGACGGCCAAAGCCCCAGACTCCCATGCTAGAGGACCGCTTCGCAGGCGCCAATGCTGGCCGGCTTGTGGCGGAGGATGCGCTCTGGGAACATCGCGCCAGGACCGACGCGATGACCGTAGTCCACATTCTTGCCCTTCTGATCGGCGCGGCGAGCGTCGCCGGCCTGTTCTACCAGGCGGCGGCGGCGTGGCTGCTGCGCAGTTGGATGGCGGCGCCGCGCGAGCGTCCCACGCGGCAACCGCCGATCAGCGTGCTGAAACCCTTGTTCGGCGACGAGCCCGGTCTGGGCGACAATCTCCGCAGCCTGTGCCGGCAGGACTATCCGACCTGGCAAGTGGTGTGCGGTACCCTGGACCCCGCCGACCTCGCGCTCGCGGTGGCGGCGCGCGTGGCGGACGAGTTCCCGACGGTCGATCTTGTCGCCGCCGCGAGCCTGGACGCACCGTCCGCGCGCAACCGCAAGGTCGCCAACCTGATCGCCATGCTGCCGCGCGCGCGCCACGAAGTCGTTGCCATGGCCGATGCGGATGTCCGGGTGGATGCCCGTTACCTTTCCGATCTGGCCGAGGCATTGGCTAGGCCGGGCGCCGGTGCGGCGACCTGCCTCTATGTCGGCCGGCCGGAACCCGGCATCTGGAGCAGACTGGGTGCGCTCGGCATCAATTTCGGATTTCTCCCTTCGGCGTTGGTGGCCCGCGCGCTCGGCCGGCGCGACGGCTGTTTCGGTGCGACTATCGCAATCGCGCGCGAGACCCTCGACAGGGCGGGCGGGTTGGCGCCGCTCGCCGATCTGCTGGCCGACGATTGGGCGCTGGGTGCGGCGGTTCGCCGCTTGGGCCTCGGCATCGAGTTGGCCGCGCGCCCGGTCGAGATCGTCGTCGACGAGCCCGGCCTCGGTGCCCTGTTCGCCCACGAGCTGCGCTGGGGGCGCACCGTGGCGGCCATCGACCGCCCGGCCTATCTCGCGTCGATCCTCGCGCAGCCGACCGCGCTCGCGGCACTCTGCATCCTGGCGGCCGGAGCGGCCTGGCCGGCGCTGGTCCTTTTCGTCGCGGCTTGTCTGGTCAGATATCTGACCGTGCGCGTCCAGGCGCGGGCGCTCGGCATCGAAGCGCCCTCGCCGGGCTTGCTTGCGTTGCGCGAAATCCTTACTTTCGCCGTGTTCGCCGGCGCCTGCTGGGGCCGAACGGTGTCGTGGCGCGGAGCGCGCTACCGGGTCGGCCGCGACGGGCGCATGGAACCGGTGGAAGTTTCCGCGCCATGATGAAGACCCTTCTGCTCAATCCGCCATCCTACGAAGGGTTCGACGGCGGCGCCGGCTCGCGCTACCAGGCCAAGCGCGAAATCCGGTCCTTCTGGTATCCGACCTGGCTCGCCCAGGTGGCGGCGCTGATCGATGGCAGCCGGCTGATCGACGCACCGGCGCGCGGGCTTTCGCTCGCCGAAATCCTGCCGCAGGCGGGCGAGTATGAGCTGCTGGTCGTCTATGTCAGCGCGCCGACCTTCCGCTCCGACATCCGCGTGGCCGAGGCGTTCCGCGCGGCGAATCCGAAGCTGCTGATCGGATTGGTGGGCGCGCATGTGGCGACACTGCCGGGACCGTCGCTGGAGGCCTCGAGCGCGGTCGATTTCGTCGCGCGCCACGAGTTCGACTACACGCTGCGCGAGGTCGCCCAAGGCCTGCCGTTGGCCGATATCGACGGAATCAGTTGGCGGGCGAAGGACGGAACTGCGATCCACAACCGCGACCGCGCGCTGATTCACGACATGGACGCGCTGCCCTTCGTGGCGCCCGTCTACCAGCGCGACCTGGTGATCGAGGACTACTTCATCGGCTATCTGAAACACCCCTATGTCTCGTTCTATACCGGCCGGGGCTGCCGCTCGAAATGCAGCTTCTGCCTGTGGCCGCAAACGATCGGCGGCCACGTCTACCGCACCCGCAGCGCGGCCTCGGTGCTGAACGAGGTCGCCATGATGAAGGAAATGTTCCCGCAGGTGCGGGAATTCTTCTTCGACGACGATACCTTCACCGACGACCGGCCGCGCGCGATCGAGATCGCCAAGGGGCTGGGGCGGCTCGGCGTCACCTGGTCGTGCAACGCGAAGGCCAACGTGCCCTACGACACGCTGGCCGCGATGCGCGACGGCGGGCTGCGGCTCCTCCTGGTCGGCTACGAGACCGGCGTGCAGCAGATTTTGAACAACATCCGCAAGGGGACGCGCATCGATATCGCGCGGCGATTCAGCGCGGACTGCCGCAAACTTGGCGTCACAATCCACGGCACATTCATCCTGGGACTGCCGGGCGAGACGCGCGAGACCATCCGCGACACGATCGCCTTCGCCAAGGACATCAATCCGCACACCATCCAGGTGTCGCTTGCGGCGCCGTATCCGGGAACCGAGCTGTTCCGCCAGGCCGCCGCGAATGGTTGGCTGCGAGACGGCGGTCTGGTGCGGGGGGACGGCGTGCAGATCGCGGCGCTAGCATATCCGCACCTGCCGTCGGAGGAGATTTTCGAAGCAGTGGCGGACTTCTACAAGCAGTTCTACTTCCGCCCACGCAAGATCGCCGAAATCACCCTGGAGATGGCGCGCAGCTGGGAGATGACCAGGCGACGGCTGCGCGAAGGGGTCGAGTTCTTCCACTTCCTCCGCACGCGGAGTGCGGCCGCGGCAGCCTAGCTTTGGTGGGTTCAAGGGCGGTCCGACCAAGAACTGGGAATCGACCCGCATACAAACTTCGGGTCGATCTTGCAGATTGCCGCCAACGCATCCGGGCCGGCACCGAGTTTGACCGAATCTTGGGCAGGTCCAGCCTGCGCTCGCTCGGATGCATGAATTTTTATCGATCCGCATCTGGTAGTCGCGCGCGGGTGTGATATAAGAAACAATCCGTGAGGAGCGGTCCGCCGTCTTCCGTCGCGGCAGCGAACATCGAGGGA
>JASHSH010000123.1 GCA_030040955.1 Rhodospirillales bacterium | reverse complement strand
GCCCCGATGATTGAGCCAGGCGTCGCCCTGACGTTGAAGCTCCCGAAAGGCCAACACGCCAGAATCCGCTAGCTCAGCAGGAAACGCTGCGAGGCCGGCGTCTCCAAGAGTTTTGACCAGGCGGCCTCCGGCCTCCCCGAGGATCTTTCCTGTGAGGTGAAAGTACCCGGCCATCGTCGCCAGCAAATCGGCGGCGCTGGTCTTCTCCGCATATCGCGTGTAGCCGGTCAGGTCATAAAAGCCGACCATGAGCACGTGCTCGGACGGCAAAGTCAGATTTGTCCAGAAGGACATGTGTTTCTCCAGGTAGAGATGTCGTGAGCAGGCGGCCCATTGTCCGCCAGTATGAAGAGAAAGCGCCGGCCCCTCGTCCGGCTGTCGCGCGAATATCCGGCGACTCCGCGCAAGCCGTCAAGGATACACTCTGGGACGGGTGACAACGGTTCTTCGGTCGCGAAACGCTAGCGCCCGCTTCGGTCAAACGCGGTCGTTCACGCCCGGACGACATATCCGGCCGACCCGCTGGCGCTCGCCCGGGCGCGATGGAATAATCGCGCCGGCCCGTCAGCGGGCGCCAAGACCAATTCGGGGAGGGAACGATGAAGCCGGTGCGTTGGGGCGTGATCAGCACGGCGCGGATCGGGTGGGAGAAGGTCCTGCCCGGCATGATTAAGAGCAAGGACATCGAAATCCTCGCCATCTCCTCGCGCGACGAGAAGCTGGCCAAGCGATGGGCCAAGAAGCTCGGCATTCCGAAGGCCTACGGCTCGTACGAGGCGATGCTGGCCGATCCCGAGATCGAGGCGGTCTATAACCCGCTGCCCAATCATCTGCATGTGCCGCTTACGTTGGCCGCGGCGCGCGCGGGCAAGCATGTGCTGTGCGAGAAGCCGGTGGCGATGAACGCGGCCGAGGCCGAGCAGCTTCGCGGCGCGCCGCCCGGCATCCTGATCGCGGAAGCGTTCATGGTGCGCCACCATCCGCAGTGGCGCGAGGCGCGCAAGCGGGCGCAGTCCGGCGCGCTCGGCGAGGTGCGCGCGATCCAGTGCTTCTTCTCCTACTTCCTGCTCGACCCGAACAATGTGCGCAACCGCGCCGATATCGGCGGCGGCGGCATACTCGACATCGGCTGCTATCCGACGGTGGTCGCGCGCTACATCTTCGGCGCCGAGCCGAAGCGCGTGGTCTCCCTCGTCGAGCGCGACCCGCAGATGCGGACCGACCGGCTGGCCAGCGCGATCGTCGATTTCGGCGAGGGCAAGCGGCTCGACTTCACCATCTCGACCCAGCTGGTCGTGCATCAGCGCGTCGACATCTGCGGTACCAAGGGGCGCATCGAGGTGCAGATCCCGTTCAACGCGCCGCAGGGCAAGGCCACCCGCATCCTGTTCGACAAGGGCCAGAAGCTGGGCGGCGCCGCGGCCAGGAAGATCGCCATCGCGCCTTCCGACCAGTACAAGCTGCAAGGCGAGGCGTTCGGCCGCGCGGTGCGCGGCATCGAGCCGCTGGGCTGGGGCGTGGAGGACGCGATCTGCCAGATGCGCGTGCTCGACGCGATCTTCCGCTCCGCCGAAACCGGGAGATGGGAGGATGTGTGAGGAGTCGCCGCGGCGGGACGCGTGCTTCAGGGCATGTCATGGCCGGGCTTGACCCGGCCATCCACGGAAGCGTGGCCGCAAAGGCGTGGATGCCCGGGACTCGCGCTGCGCCCGGCCCGGGCATGACGAATGCTCGGGCGTGAGGCATGACCTAAGCTCAGTCGAACGCTATCTGCGGGAATGCGGCAGCTCGCCGGGGCGGGCCGAGTTCCACACCCTCCGCGCCGGAGGACGGCGGCGGAGGGGCATGGAGAGAGAAGGCACGGACCTCGTGACGGCCGCGCGGGCCGTCAGACCTCCGTCCGCGCCTTCACGCGCAGCGAAACGCCGCCCTCGCGAGGCGAGGGGAAGCTCCGCATGCTAAGGATGAAAGATTTCCCGACCAATGTTCCGCCGGGAGAGAATGGGTCCATCGCACTTGGGTGATGGACCGCATCACGTTCGGAAGGCACGTGCGATACTACTTCTTCTTCGCGGCCTTCTTGCGCGTGGTCTTCTTCTTCGCGGGTTTCTTCGCGGGTTTCTTCTTCGCTGCCATCATGGTCCTCCAAAGATGCAAGGAGCGTACACAGCGGCAACGTAACACAACCATTTCAGCGAATCAACATCCTGTGTTTCTTTTTGATGAAAAACACGAACCCTAGATCGCTCTGTGGATAAATTTTCGCGTTCGTGAGCGACGCGCGTGCCACATCCGCGCGCGGCGCGGAGCCTGCGCGCTTTCGTCGCGCGCATCGCTTCGCTATCTTGACCGCGCGGCGGACGGAAAAAGCTCCGCGCCGCGCGAAGGAAACGCAGATGCCTCAGTATCGATCCCGCACTTCGACGCACGGACGCAACATGGCGGGCGCGCGCGGCTTGTGGCGCGCCACGGGCATGACCGACGCCGACTTCGGCAAGCCGATCATCGCCATCGCCAATTCGTTCACGCAGTTCGTGCCGGGCCACGTGCATCTCAAGGATCTCGGCCAGCTGGTGGCGCGCGAGATCGAGCGCGCGGGCGGCGTGGCGAAGGAGTTCAACACCATCGCGGTCGACGACGGGATCGCGATGGGACATGGCGGGATGCTCTACTCGCTGCCCTCGCGCGAGCTGATCGCGGACGCGGTCGAGTACATGGCGAACGCGCACTGCGCGGACGCGCTGGTCTGCATCTCGAACTGCGACAAGATCACGCCCGGCATGCTCAACGCCGCGCTGCGGCTGAACATCCCCGCGGTGTTCGTCTCCGGCGGACCGATGGAGGCCGGCAAGATCGTGCATGGCGGCAAGGAGATCGCGGTCGACCTGATCGACGCGATGGTGGCGGCGGCGGATGCGAAGGTGAGCGACGCCGAGGCCGCCGAGTACGAGCGCTCCGCCTGCCCGACCTGCGGCTCCTGCTCGGGCATGTTCACCGCGAACTCGATGAACTGCCTGACCGAGGCTCTGGGACTGAGCCTGCCGGGCAACGGCTCGGTGCTCGCCACCCACGCCGACCGCAAGGAGCTGTTCCTGCGCGCGGGCCGCCTGATCGTCGAGCTGGCCAAGCGCTATTACGAGGGCAACGACGCGTCCGTGCTGCCGCGATCGGTCGCCAGCTTCGACGCCTTCGAGAACGCGATCACGCTCGACATCGCGATGGGCGGTTCGACGAACACGGTGCTGCATCTGCTCGCCGCCGCGCAGGAGGCCGAGGTCGATTTCGGCATCGCCGACATCGACCGGCTGTCGCGGCGCGTGCCCAATCTGTGCAAGGTCGCGCCGAGCAAGCCCGACGTGCATCTCGAGGACGTGCATCGCGCCGGCGGCATCCCCGCCATCCTGGGCGAGCTCGACCGCGCCGGGCTGATCCACCGCGAGGTCAAGACGGTCCACGCGCCGAGCATGGGCGCGGCCATCGATCTGTGGGACATCCGCCGCACCAACGATCCCAAGGTTGCCGAGTTCTTCCGCGCCGCGCCCGGCGGCGTGCGCACCACCGAGGCGTTCAGCCAGGCCAAGCGCTACGCCGAACTCGACACCGACCGCGGCAAGGGCGCGATCCGCGACGCCGCGCACGCCTTCAGCAAGGATGGCGGACTCGCCGTGCTGCACGGCAACATCGCCGAGGAAGGCTGCATCGTGAAGACCGCGGGCGTGGACGCGGACAATCTCGTCTTCTCCGGTCCGGCGGTGATCTGCGAGAGCCAGGAGGATGCGGTCGCGCAGATTCTTGGCGGCGGCGTGAAGGCCGGCGACGTGGTGGTGGTGCGCTACGAGGGGCCGAAGGGCGGGCCGGGCATGCAGGAAATGCTCTACCCGACCAGCTATCTGAAGAGCCGCGGCCTGGGCAAGCTGTGCGCGCTGATCACCGACGGCCGCTTCTCGGGCGGCACTTCGGGACTTTCCATCTGCCACGTCTCGCCGGAGGCGGCCGAAGGCGGCGCGATCGCGCTGATCCGCCCCGGCGACATCGTCGACATCGACATCCTCAACCGGCGCGTCTCGCTTCGCGTATCCGACGAGGAGCTGGGGCGGCGGCGCGCGGCGATGGTCGCGCGCGGAGCCGAGGCATGGAAGCCCGCCAACCGCAAGCGCGAGGTCAGCCCCGCGCTGCGCGCCTATGCGGCGATGACCACCAGCGCCTCGCGCGGCGCGGTGCGCGACGTCTCGCAGGTGGAGCGCGTGCGCCCGATCAAGTAGCGCGGGCGCCCGGCGTCCCTATTCCGCGGCCGCGCCGGACCCCTTGCGGCGGCGCCCGCGCGCGCCGGATTGCCGATCTAGCTTCCGCGCGACATCGTCCGGCAGAGGCATCACCAGATAGCCGTCGCGCTTCCACTCCTCGGCGCTCGCCGGCGGAATTTCCTTGAGATCGCCCGCGGTGGGACCAAGCCGTAGCCTTTCCCAATTCGCGCGCGGGTGCTTGGCGCCACGCGGTTTTGCCTCGCGCCCAGAATTTTTTTGCCTCTCCTTCGACTCGGCGCAGCGCGCCGGCTCAGGACGAGGCGAAAAAAGTCGCGAGCGGCGAGGCAAATCCGTGCGACGGGGTGCTCAGGCCGCCTTCGCGCGCCAGATATTGATCAGGAAGAGGATCACCGAAGCCAGCGTCAGCAGCGAGCCGATGATGACGACCAGAGGCATATGGTTGGCCATCGAGAGATAGATGCCGATCGGCAGGATGATCGCACCGGCGGCGGCGATCCAGAAATGGATGCTTGCCCAGCCGTCCTGCTTGGCGAGGCCGGCCTTGTAGGCAAGGCCGAAGATCGCCAGCGACACCCAGCCGACCAGGTTGATATGCGCGTGCACCGGCGCGTAGGCGAAATTCTCGCGGATGCCCATGTCGATGCCGTAGAGCATGCCGATGACGCCGAGCACCGCGGCGAGCAGCAGAAAGTTGCGCGATACGTTCATCTTGGCTTCCCCTGTTCGTTTCTTCCCCGGACGGCCCGGGCAGATCATACAGGGGAATTGAGCGGCCATCCACGAAAGCGCCGAGAGCGTCATGGCCGGGCTTGACCCGGGGGCGCGTCCTTCGACTCGGCGCTCCGCGCCGGCTCAGGACGAGGAGTCCTCCTTCTCCGGCCTCATCCTGAGCTTCGTCGAAGGATGAGGCCGGTTCCGCCCCTCACCCGTCCGCGAGTTCGCACCAGATCGGCGTGTGGTCGGAGGGCTTGTCGAGCGCGCGCGGGTCCTTGTCGATGTCGCAGGCGGCCAACCGGTCGGCGAGCTGCGGCGACAGCAGCAGATGGTCGATGCGCAAGCCGTGATCGCGCGGCCAGGCGCCGGCCTGATAGTCCCAGAAGGTGTAGGC
>JASHSH010000122.1 GCA_030040955.1 Rhodospirillales bacterium | reverse complement strand
TGCTGCTGGCGCGCGGCGCCGCGCGGGTCTACGCGGTCGATGTCGGCCACGGCCAGCTCGCCTGGCATCTGCGCCAGGACGCGCGCGTGCGCGTGCTCGAGCGCACGAACGCCCGCTATCTCACCGCCGACGAAGTGCCGGAGCCGGTCGATCTGATCGTGTGCGACGCGAGCTTCATCTCGCTCACCACCGTGCTTCCCGCCGCGCTCGACCTCGCCGCGCCGCGCGCCGCGCTGGTCGCGTTGATCAAGCCGCAATTCGAGGTAGGCAAGGACCGGGTCGGCAAGGGCGGCGTGGTGCGGGATGCGGCGTTGCACGCGGAAGTGCGCGCGCGCATCGGCGACTGGCTGGCCGCCCGCCCCGGCTGGCGCGTGCTCGGCATCGTCGAGAGCCCGATCGAGGGGCCGGAGGGCAACAAGGAATTCCTGATCGGGGGACGGAAGGGCGAATAGGACCAGGCGGCGCTCAGTTCGCGTTCGCCTTCTCCTCCCAGCCGCCCGTCTCGGTCTGCTGGTGGTAGGTGAGCGCGAAGCCGGCCGCCCTCCATTCGCTCCAGCGCTCGCGCGCCCGCGCCACCGCCTGCGCGTCGTTGCCGTCGAACAGCAGCGCGCAGCGGGCATAGCCCTCGACGCCCGACGCGCTCACCCCGTCGAGCAGGACCAGCATGTCGGCGCGGTTCGGATTTTCGTCGCGCTCGGTGAGGAAGATGGGCTGCGCGCCCGCGTCGCCATCGCGCCGGGTTCCGTGCGGCAGCCAGGCGGCCGGGTCGAAGGTCCAGAGCAGCGCGTCGAGATGCGCCACCCGCTCCTCCGATCCGGCCATCACCAAGATGCGGTGCCCGGCGGCATAGGCCCGCTCGACCAGGCGGGGCAGGGCGCGGTCGAGCGCCGTGTGCGTCAGGTGATAGAAGCCGACGCGCGTGGTCACTTCTTCTCGTAATGCGCGGCGACGAGCGATTCCAGCAGCCGCACGCCGAAGGCGGTGGCGCCCTTCGGCGTCACCGGCCCGTCCTTCTTGGTCCAGGTCACGCCGGCGATGTCGAGATGCGCCCATTTCGCGCCGTCGATGAAGCGCTGGATGAACTTGGCCGCGGTGATGCTGCCCGCTCCGCGCCCGTCGGAGACGTTCTTCACGTCGGCGATCTCCGAGGCGAGCGCCTTGTCGTAGACCTCGTCGATCGGCATGCGCCAGACCAGCTCGCCCACCCGCTGGCCGGCGGCGAGGATGCGCTCCGCCAGCGTTTCATCGTTGGAGAAAAGTCCCGCCCGATGCTCGCCGAGCGCGATGATGATCGCGCCGGTCAGCGTGGCGAGATCCACGATCCATTTCGGCTTGAAGCGGCCGTTGGTGTACCAGATCGCGTCGGCGAGGACGAGGCGGCCCTCGGCGTCGGTATTGATCACCTCGATGGTCTGCCCGGAATAGGATTTCACCACGTCCCCGGGACGCTGCGCGGTGCCCGAGGGCATGTTCTCGACCAGGCCGGCGACGCCGACCACGTTGACCTTGGCCTTGCGCGCGGCGAGCGCCTTCAGGAGACCCATCACCACCGCGGCGCCGCCCATGTCCCACTTCATGTCTTCCATGCCGGCCGCCGGCTTGATCGAGATGCCGCCGGTGTCGAAGGTCACGCCCTTGCCGACGAAGGCGATCGGCTGGGCATCGCCCGCTCCCTTCCACTGCATCACGACCAGGCGCGATTCGCGCGCGCTGCCCTGACCCACGCCGAGCAGCGCGCCCATGCCGAGCTTGGTCATCTCGGGCACGCCCAGCACCTCGACCTTGACGCCGAGACGGGACAATTTCTTCGCCTCGGCCGCCAGGCTCTCCGGATAGATCACATTGGCCGGCTCGGAGGCGAGGTCGCGGGTGAGGAACACGCCGCCGGCGATCGCCTCCAGGGGCGCGAAGGCGCGCTTGGCTGCCTCCACATTGCCGACCATCACCGAAAGCGTCTTCACGCTCGGCTTCTCCTCGGCCTTCTCCTTGGTGCGGTATTTGTCGAAGCGATAGGAGCGCAGCAGCGCCCCGTAGGCGGCGTGGGCCGCGAAGCGCGGCGGGCCGAAGGGCGAACCTTCGATGCGGTCGACCGCGATGCGCACTTGCGTCTCGCCCGAGGCCAGCAGCGGCGCGATCGCCGCGCCGCCGAAGCTCTCGGCGACCAGCGAATCGATTTCATCGGCCTTGCCGAGGCCGAGCAGCAGCAGCCGCGACAGCCCGAGGCCGGCCGGTGCGACCAGCATCAGGCTTTGGCCCTTCTTGCCCTCGAAGCGCGACGAGTCCATCGCCCGCTTCAGCAATCCGGGGCTCGCCTTCTCGATCGCCCGCGCCACGCCGGGCAGCTTGCCGCCCTCGGCGATGCCAAGGACAAGGGCGCCCGAATTGGGCAGGGAGGATGCGGCGAACTCGATTTTCATTGGCGCCTCGAAGGGGAATCGGAGGAGGAAGGGTTCGCCATCACTCTATCATCCGTCCCGGCCCGGGGAAGGGGCAGCCGGCCGGTCTCGCTCGGCCATCGTAAGCCAGACCAGTCCGCCGGGCAGGGCCACCAGGATGCTCGCGGCGCCGAACAGCACCGAGAGCGCGAGCGCCTTCGCCGCCGGTACGCCGACGAACCCGAACAGGGTGACCATCGCCATCTCGCGCGCGCCCCAACCCGCGATCGAGATCGGCAGGGTGGCGACCAGTAGCGCGGGCAGGAACAGCACGATCACGTCGACCGCGGGCAGATCGATCCCCATGCCGCGCGCGAACACATAAACGACGAGGCCGAGCGAGACTTGCCCCACGAGGGCGACTAGGAACACGGGCAGAATATGCGGGGCCGCAAGCCACAGCCGGCGCGTATCCGCCGCCAACGCCGCGAGTCCGCGCACGAGGCGCCAGCGCCGCAACCCTTCCGGCAGCCGGTCGAGCAGCATCACGAAGCCGGCCGCGACCAGGCCGCCGACCAGGATCGCGGGGAAGACCCAAAGCCCGGAGGGGTCGGCGATGCGGTTCGCGAGCAGCGGCTCGCAGGCGACGACGATGACCACGAGCGCCGCAAGCGCCGTCGACCTCTCCAGGATCACCGAGTTCACGGCGGCGGACAGCGGCAATCCGGCGCGCCGCGTCGCCCACATGCGCACGACGTCGCCGCCCACCGCGCCGGGCAGTACCAGACCGAAGAAGATGCCGAGGGTGAAGATCGCGGTGGCCTTGCCGAGCGCGATATCCGCGCCCAACGCCCGCGCCACCAGCCGCCAGCGCAGGCCGCAGATGAACAACTGCGCGCCCAGCAGCGCGATTCCGCCGGCCAGATAGGCGGGGGAAATGCCGGAAATGGCGCTCCAGGCGGCGCCGACATCGGTCTTGCGCAGCACCAGCCAAAGCAGCAGCGCGGAGACCGCGAGCTTCGCGGCCGGCGAAAGCCAGCGCCGCAACGTCATCGGGTCCGCAACGGGACTGCCCTCACGCGGCGCTGTCGAGGCGGACCGGCAGGCGTCTGGCCCCCCAGCTTCCGGGCCGCGCCTCGAACAGACCCGGGATTTGGGTGGCGCAGAACCGGCAACGGCCTTCGTCGTCCAGATTCCAGGCGCCGAGACGGTACCAGTCGCGCTCGATCAGCAGATTGCCGCAACCCGGGCACCAGGTGCTGCCGCCCTGGCGGTCGTGCACATTGCCCGTGTAGACGAATTGCAGGCCCTCGGCCTGCGCGATGGCGCGCGCCCGCGTCAGCGTCGAAGGCGGGGTGGGCGGCGTCTCCATCATCTTCCAGTCCGGATGGAAAGCGGAGAAATGCAGCGGCACGTCGGTGCCGAGATGCTCGCGCACCCAGGCGGCGAGCTCGTGCAGCTCGGCGTCGCCGTCGTTCTCGCCGGGAATCAGCAGCGTGGTGATCTCGAACCATACCTTGGTCTCGCGGCGAAGATATTCGAGCGTCTCCAGCACGGCCGCCAGATGCCCGCCGCAGAGCCGGTGGTAGAAGGACTCGGTGAATCCCTTCAGATCGACGTTCGCGGCGTCCATGTGCGCGTAGAACTCGCGTCTGGCCTCCGGCGCGATATAGCCCGCGGTCACCGCGACGGATTTCAGCCCCTTGGCCCGGCAGGCCTGCGCGACGTCGATGGCGTATTCGAGGAAGATGACCGGATCGTTGTAGGTGAACGCGACCGAGCGGCAGCCCAGTCGCGCGGCGGCGCGCGCGATCGTCTCGGGCAGCGCGCGGTCGTTGAGCTTGTCCACTTCGCGCGCCTTGCTGATGTCCCAGTTCTGGCAGAACTTGCAGGTCAGATTGCAGCCCGCGGTGCCGAACGAAAGGATCGGCGTGCCGGGCAGATAGTGGTTCAGCGGCTTCTTCTCGACCGGATCGACGCAGAAACCCGAGGAGCGGCCCCAGGTGGTCAGCACCAGCCCATCGCCCTCCCGCGCGCGCACGAAGCACAGGCCGCGCTGCCCCTCATGCAGCTTACAGAAGCGCGGGCACACGTCGCACTGCAACCGCCCATCCTCGAGCGGATGCCAATGACGCGCCGGCACGGTCGAGGCGAAGGCTTCCATGCCGGGAATCTAGGGGGTCGGCCGGGGGCGGGCAACCGCCGCGCGGGGGGCGGTTGATTCTTGACCCCGCAGGGTCGATAAGGATCGGGATGGCGTGATGGGAGCGGTGGCATGCGGTTGCTCGGCCGCATCGTGGTGATCGTGCTCGCGGTGATCGGCGGCTGGACGCTGCTGCTCTTCGGCATGGGCGTGTGGGCCGCGCTTTCGTTCCGCCCGCCGGCGCTGCCCGAACGCATGGCGCTGGGTCTCGATCTTGACGCCGGCGTGACGGAGATGCCCTCGGCCGATCCGCTGGAACGCCTGACCGGACGTCCGCCTTACGTGCTGAGCGAACTGGTCGCGGGACTGGACCGCGCCGCGCGCGATCCCCGCGTCATCGCGCTCGTCGCCCGCCTCGACGGCGCGGCTCCCGGAATGGCGCAGACCCAGGAAGTCCGCGACGCGGTGCTCGCCTTCCGCAAGTCCGGCAAGCCGGCCTACCTGTTCTCGCAGGATCTCGGCGGCTTCGAAGGCGCCACCACCTCGGTCTATCTGGCCAGCGCGTTCAAGGAGGTGTGGTTGCAGCCCTCGGGCGATGTCGGGCTGACCGGTTTCGAGGCGGAGAGCCCGTTCCTCAAGGGCACGCTCGACATGATCGGCGTGAAGCCGGAATTCGGCGCGCGCTACGAATACAAGTCCGCGATCGACATGTTCACCCAGACCGGGATGACCAAGGAGAATCGCGAATCGATCGAACAGCTCCTGCAATCCTGGACCCGCCAGGCGACGGAGGGAATCGCCACCGCGCGCGGACTCAAGGTCGAGGACGTGCGCGCCCTGATCGACCGGGGCCCGCTTCTCGGCGCCGACGCGCTGTCGGCCAAGCTGATCGACCGGCTCGGCTACTGGGACGAGCTGCGCAAGAGTGTGCTCGAAGGTGGCGCGAGCTTCGTCGATCTGGCGCGCTACGCGGCGCGGCTCGAGCCCGAACCGAACGCGGTCGGCGTGGCGCTGATCGTCGGATCGGGGCCGGTGCAGGAGGAGGCCGACGATTCCCCGCTCGCCGAGGAAACGGTGATGGGCTCGGACCGCATGGAGCGCGCCTTCGCGGCGGCGGCGAAGGACGCGCGGGTGAAGGCGATCCTGTTCCGTATCGACAGTCCCGGCGGGTCCTACACCGCTTCCGACGCCATCCTGCGCGACGTGCAGCAGGCGCGCGCGGCCGGCAAGCCGGTGGTCGTCTCGATGGGCGACGTCGCCGCTTCCGGCGCTTATTTCGTCGCCATCGGCGCCGACGAGGTGGTGGCCGAGCCGGGCACCATCACCGGCTCGATCGGCGTGTTCGGCGGCAAGCTGGTGATCGCCGATCTATGGAAGAAGCTCGGCATCTCGTGGGACGAGGTCCATACGGGCGCCAACGCGCCGATGTGGAGCGCCAATCAGCCCTTCACCCAGGCGGGCTGGGAGCGTCTCAACGCGATGCTCGACCACGTCTACGCCGACTTCACCGACAAGGTGGCGAAGGCGCGCAACATCAAGCCCGCCGACATGGATGCGGTGGCGCGCGGCCGCATCTGGCCGGGCGACCGCGCGCGCGAGGTCGGGCTGGTTGATGCCAACGGCGGCTACGACGAGGCCTTCGCCGCGATCCGGCGCCTGGCCCGGTTGCCCTCGCAGATGCCGCTGCACCTGATTTCGTTCCCGCGCCCGCGCCAGCCGATCGAATATCTGCTGCGCATGGCGGGCGACGAAGGCATTCCGCCGGGAATGTCCGGCGCGCTCGCGCTGGAGGCCAAGATCGCCGAGCGCCTGCGCCCGTTCGCCGCGCTCCTCGACGGCGGCGACAATTTCCTCCGCCTCCCGCCGTTCGAGGCGAAGTAGGGCCTAGGACGCGGCTTCCAGCTCGGCGAAAGACTGGTCGAGCAGGCGATGCAGCTCGGCGACGCGCCCCAGACCGATGCGCGCGTGGATCTCGTCCTGCGCGCGCCGCCAATGCGGCTTGGCCGCGGCCTGGCGGGTGCGGCCCGATTCGGTGATGGCGACGCGCTTGCTGCGCCGGTCCTCGCCGGCGGCGAAGCCGATCAGACCCTGCGCGCGCAAGGGCTTCAGCGTGCGGGTTAGCGTGGTCCGGTCCATGCCGATCGTCTCGGCGAGTTCGTGCAGGCTGGGCGGCGGCAGCCGGGTGAGCGCGGTGAGCAACGAATATTGGGTGAGCGTCAACCCGGCCGCGGCCAGATGCGCGTCGTACACGCGCGTGACCCGTCTCGCCATCCGGCGCAGGCGGAAGCAGGTGCAGCCGCGCGGAGCAGGCTCGTCCGTCATCCCGCCTTGGCCTCGATCGCGCGCGAGGGAACGATGAGCAAGCTGGTGAAGCTCTGCACCAGCTCGCCGTGCTGATTGAAGGTCTCGCAGCGGGTGCGGATCATTCCCCGGTCGGGACGCGAGCGCGACGGGCGCACCTCGATCACCTCCGTGGTCACCCGCAGCGTGTCGCCGGCGAAGACGGGGCGCGGCCATTCGAGCGTTTCCACCTGGCGTCCGAGCACGCCCCAAGCGAGGTCGATCCCGGTGCCCACCACCATCCGCATGGTCAGCGCCGCGGTCAGCCACCCGCTCGCCGCCAGCCCGCCGAACAGGCTGCGCGCGCCGGCCTCCGCGTCGGTGTGGAAGGGCTGCGGATCGTAGCGCCGGGCGAAAGCGAGCATTTCGTCGGTATCGACTGTGATCGGCCCGCCTTCGAAGCGCTGACCGACGACAACATCCTCGAGATAGCGCATCCTGCCTCCCGGGGCGTTTCCGGAATCGACCCCGCATCGATCCCGCCATTGACGGCACCCCTGGTCCGGAGATAGGTGTAGCTACACCTAAATATGCGGACGGGTCAAGGCGCGGCCCCGCACGAGGGTACCGATGCGCAAATTGGTTGCCAGGCTGGGCACGCGCTACGCCTGGGTGGTGGTGGGCGCGATCTTCGTCATCCTGCTGGTCTCGGCGGGCGGACGCAGCATGCCCGGCGTGCTGCTGGTGCCGATCGAGAAGGATCTGGGGTGGGACCGCGCCACGATCTCGTTCGCCGTCTCGATCGGCATCGCGCTCTACGGGCTGATGGGACCGTTCGCGGTGGCGCTGATGCAGCGCTTCGGACTGCGCCGCGTGATCGTGGGCGCGTTGGTGCTGCTCGCCGTCTCGGTGGCGGCCACCACGCGGGTCGCCGCGCCCTGGCAGATGGTGCTGACCTGGGGACTGCTCTCCGGCATCGCCACCGGGACGATGGCGAGCGTACTCGCCGCCACCGTGGCGGGACGCTGGTTCCGCGCCCGGCGCGGTCTCGCGCTCGGCATCCTGACCGCGAGCGTGCAGACCGGCCAGCTCGTGTTCCTGCCGATCCTCGCCGCCACCGCCGAGTATGCCGGCTGGCGCGCCGCCAGCATGATCGTGGCCGCGGTCGCCATCGCCGTGATCCCGGTGATCCTGTTCCTGGTGCCGGAGCGGCCCGCTTCGGTGGGACTGCCGCCGTTCGGCGCCAGCGCGCTCGAACGCGAGGTCGATACCGGGGGCAATCCGATATTCAATGCGTTCGCGGTCCTCGGTCGCGCCGCGCGGGTGCCGCGCTTCTGGCTGCTGGCCGGCAGCTTCTTCGTCTGCGGCCTGTCGACCAACGGGCTGATCGGAACGCATATGATCGCGCTGTGCCAGGATCACGGCCTGCCCGAGGTCGGCGCCGCTGGCCTGCTCGCCGCGATGGGCCTGTTCGACCTGGTCGGCACCACCGCGTCGGGCTGGCTGTCGGACCGATACAACAACTGGGCGCTGCTGGGCTGGTTCTATGGGTTGCGGGGGCTTTCGCTGCTGTTCCTGCCCTTTTCGGATTTCGACATCGTCCAGCTTTCGATCTTCGCCGCCTTCTACGGTCTCGACTGGATCGCCACGGTGCCGCCGACGGTCCGGCTCGCCACCGAGGCGTTCGGCGAGCGCGACGGGCCGCTGGTCTATGGCTGGATCGGCACCGGCCATCAGCTGGGCGCGGCGGTGGCGGCGTTCGGCGCCGGGCTGCTGCGTACCAGCTTCGACAGCTATCTCTATGCGCTGCTGGTCGCCGGATTTGCCTGCGTGCTGACCGCGCTGATCCTGGTCGGCCGTCTGGCGATCAGCCGCCCGCCCGCGCCGCAGCCCGCCGCCGGCTGATCCCGCCTTCCGCCGGGCGCGAATATTCGCCTTGCCCGCGGTCGGCGCGGCGACTATGCCTGCGCCAGACGCGAGGGAGGCGGCGATGCATAAAGGCCGGATGGTGATCGCCCAAGGGGGCGGCCCCACCGTCGTCATCAACCAGTCGCTCGTCGGCGCGATCCTGGAGGCGCGCCGGTTTCCGATGATCACGGGCGTCTACGGCGCGCGCCACGGCGTGCGCGGCATCGTCGGCGAGGACTTCCTCGACCTCAGCCACGAGCCCGAAGGCACGCTGGAAGCGGTGGCGGCGACGCCGGCTTCGGCGCTCGGCTCGACGCGGGACAAGCCCGACCGCAAATACTGCCACGAGATTTTCGAGGTGCTGCGCGCGCACGACGTGGCCTGGTTCGCCTATATCGGCGGCAACGATTCCTCCGACACGGTGCGCATCGTCAGCGAGGAGGCGGCGCATGCCGGCTATCCGCTGCGCTGCCTGCACATCCCCAAGACCATCGACAACGATCTGGTCGAGAACGACCACACGCCGGGCTTTCCGTCGGCGGCGCGCTTCGTCATGCAGGCGTTCGCCGGCGCCGATCTCGACAACCAGTCGCTGCCCGGCGTCTATGTCGCGGTGGTGATGGGCCGCCATGCCGGCTTCCTCACCGCGGCATCGGCGCTCGCCCGCCATCACGACGGCGACGGGCCGCACCTGATCTACGTGCCCGAGCGCACCTTCGACGTCGACCGCTTCATCACCGACGTGAAGGAAACCTACGACCGGGTCGGCCGCTGCGTGGTCGCGGTGTCGGAGGGCATCCACGACGAGTCGGGCAAGCCGATCATCACCCGGCTTGCCAAGACCGTGGAGAAGGACGCGCACGGCAATGTCCAGCTTTCCGGAACCGGCGCGCTCGCCGACCTGTTGACCGAGACCATCCGCGAGCGCGCCGGCATCAAGCGCGTGCGCGGCGACACCTTCGGCTACGCCCAGCGCTCCTACGCCGGCACGGTGTCCGATGTCGACCAGCGCGAGGCGCGCG
>JASHSH010000121.1 GCA_030040955.1 Rhodospirillales bacterium | reverse complement strand
CTCGCCGCGATGACCGGCATGATCATCGACCTCGCGGTCGACGCCGAGCGGATGCGCGCCGCCGCCGGCGAGGGCTACGCCACCGCGACCGATCTCGCCGACTGGCTGGTGCGGGTGGCCAACGTGCCGTTCCGCGAAGCGCATCATATCGTCGGCCGGATCGTGCGGATCGCCGAGGAGAAGGGCTGCTCGCTCGCCGACCTGCCGCTTTCCGAGATGCAGGCGATCGACGGCCGCATCGGGCCGGAGGCGCTTTCCGTGCTCGACGTGGCGGCTTCGGCGGCGAGCCGCACCAGTTTCGGCGGCACCGCGCCCGCCAACGTGGCCGCGGCCATCTCCGCCGCGCGCCAGCGGTTCGCGTAGGGCAAAGCGGTGGCGCGCGCGATTCGCATCCTCGCTGCGGCGGCGCTCCTGCCCGCGCTCGCCGCGTGCGGACGCATGTCCAGTCCGGCGCAGCCGGAGGGATCGATCTATCCGCGCGCCTATCCGGAAGGCTCGGCCTTGGTCAGCGGTCCGACCGCGCGCAGCTTCGCGCCGCCCACGCCGACGACCGGACCGGACTTCACCCGCAGCGGCGCCTATATCGATCCGGTGGTGCGCCTGCCCGAGCTCGATCCCTACGCCGACCGCGAGTCCGCCGGCGCCAACACGCCCGCGGGCGCGCTCAACGCGGCCGGCGGGGTGCCGACTCAGACGAAGCCGGGCACGGGCTACGGCGAGGGCGAGGAGGGGCAATGAGCGCGGCCCTGCCAAGCGAGTTCGCCTATCGCAACGGTGTCCTGCGCGCCGAGGAGGTGCCGATCGCGCGCATCGCCGACGAGGTCGGCACGCCGTTCTACTGCTATTCTTCGGCCACGCTGGAACGCAACTGGCGCGCCTTCGCCGGCGCGCTCGCCGGGCTCGACGCCACGATCTGCTTCGCGGTCAAGGCCAATCCGAACCTCGCCGTGATCAAGAGCCTGGCGCGACTCGGCGCCGGCGCCGACGTGGTCTCCGAGGGCGAGCTGCGCCGCGCGCTCGCCGCCGGCGTTCCGCCCGGGCGCATCGTCTTCTCCGGGGTGGGCAAGACGCGGCGCGAGATCGAGTTCGCGCTGGCGAGCGGTATCCTCCAGATCAACGCCGAGTCCGAGCCCGAACTGGCCACCCTGGCCGAAGTCGCCCGCGCGCTGCGCCGCAAGCCCTCGGTGAGCCTGCGGGTCAACCCGGACGTGGACGCGAACACGCACCACAAGATCACCACCGGGCTGGCCGAGAACAAGTTCGGGGTGGAGTGGACGCGGGCGCATCGCGTGCTCGCCGAGGCGCGGGCCAAGCCGGGCCTGGAGGTGCGCGGACTCGCCCTGCATATCGGCTCGCAGCTCACCGATCTCGAACCCTTCCGCGCCGCCTTCGGAAGGTTGCGCGATCTCGTGCTCCTGCTGCGCGCGGAGGGATTCCCCATCGACCGGCTCGATCTCGGCGGCGGGCTCGGCGTTCCCTATGCCGGGGAGACCCCGCCCTCGCCGCGCGCCTATGCCGATCTGGTGCGGATCACGCTCGGCGATCTCGGCTGCGCCTTCGTGTTCGAGCCGGGCCGGATCCTCGTCGCCGATGCCGGGCTGCTGGTCGCGCGCGTGATCCTGATCAAGGAAGGCGCGACGCAGCGCTTCGTGGTGTGCGACGCGGCGATGAACGATCTGATCCGCCCCGCGCTCTACGACGCGCATCACGAGATTCTCCCGGTCGCCGAGCCGAAGGCGGGCGCGATGCTCGCTGCGGCCGACGTGGTCGGCCCGGTCTGCGAGACCGGCGACACCTTTGCCCGCGCGCGCAAACTGCCGCCGCTGGCCGCGGGCGACCTGATCGCCTTCGCCACCGCCGGCGCCTATGGCGCGGCGATGGCGTCCTCGTACAATTCGCGGCCGCTGGTGCCCGAGGTGCTGGTGCGCGGGGAGAGGTTCGCCTTGGTCCGCGCCCGGCCCGAACCGGACGAAATGCTGGCGCTGGAGAGGCTGCCGAACTGGCTGGAAGAGCCGGCGGGCGTCGCGGCGGCGGGATAGGCGGAATGGACCAGCCGGCCAAGCCGACCAAGGGAACGGGCGAGGGGATCGGGACACGGGTCGCGCTGGCCCGCCTCGCTCTGTTCCTCGAAACGATGTGGCCCGTCGCTTGGCCGGTGCCGGCGCTGCTTGCCCTGTTCGTCGCGCTCGCGCTGTTCGATGTCCTGCCGGTATTGCCCGGCTGGCTGCATGCGCTCGTGCTGCTGGGTTTCGCCTCCGCGCTCGCCGCGCTCATCTGGCGCGCGCGGGGACTGCGCTGGCCGCGCGTCGAGGCGGCGCGGCGGCGCGTGGAGGCCGATTCGGGATTGCGGCACGGGCCGCTCCAGGCGCTCGCCGACGAGCTCGCCGTTGGCGCGGGCGACGCGGTCGCGCAAGGCCTGTGGGAAGCGCATCGCCGCCGCCTGCGCGCTTCGGTCGGACATCTGGCCTGGTCCCGCCCGATGGCGGTGCTACCCGCCCACGATCCCTACGGCTTGCGTTTCGCCGCGCTGCTGCTGCTCGCTATTGCCGCGGCCGGCGGCTGGCGCGACACCGGAGGCAGGCTCGCGCGCGCCCTTGAGCCCGACACAGAATGGCTGCTCGGCCCGCCGCCCAGCCTCCAGGTCTGGATCACGCCGCCCGACTACACGCATGTGGCGCCCATCTTCCTGCAAAGCCTGCCGGCCGGGGCGGCGATCAAGGTGCCGGCCCGCTCGCGCCTGCTCGCCGAGCTGCAAGGCGGTTCGGGCGCGGCGAAGCTCGCCATCGGCGACGAGGCCCATCCGTTCCAGCGTCTCGACGCGGACAGCCAGCGCCTCGACATGGCGCTCGACCATGGCGGGAAACTTTCGGTGTCGCAGGGCTGGCGCGGCGTCGGCGGCTGGCCGGTCGAGGTCACGCCGAACGCGGCGCCGACGATTTCGTTCGCCGAGCCCCCCGCCCCGGCCGACGAGCGGCTGCGCTTCGAGATCGCCGGCGACGACCAGTACGGGCTGGCCCGCGCCTGGGTCACCATCCGCCGCGCCGACCGGCCCGACGGCCAAAGCTTCCAAGTGCCGATCCCGCTCGCCGGCCACCCCGCCAAGCTGCGGCAGACCTCGTGGCACGATCTCACCAGCAATCCCTGGGCGGGGCTGCCGGTCACGCTCACCCCCGGCGCCCTCGACGCCGCCGGGCTGACCGGCGAGGGCGCCGCCGCCTCGATCACGCTGCCCGAGCGCCGCTTCACCCATCCGGCCGCGCGCGCGATCATCGCGCTGCGCAAGGCTCTCGCCCGCGATCCCGAGGACCGCGAGCCGGCGATCCAGGGCTTGCAGATGCTGGGCGCCGATCCGGGCGCGTTCGGCGGCGACGTGGTGGTCGAGCTGGCGCTCGGCGCCGCCGCCGGCCAGCTGATGTGGGACCGCACGGCGGGGGCGGTGCCGCAGGTGCTGGATACGCTGTGGCAGACCGCGCTGCGGATCGAGGAAGGCGACCGGCCGGCGGCCGAGCGCTCGGTCGACGAGGCGGCGCGCGCGCTCGAGAAGGCGCTCGACGAGAACGCGCCGCAAGCCGAGATCGACCGGCTCACCGCCGAGCTGCAAGCGGCGATCGACCGGCTGCTCAAGGCGATGGTCGAGCAGGCGATGCGCCAGGGCGCGCTCGCGCCGCTGCCGCCCGACACCAAGACGATCACCCAGGGCCAGCTCGACAACATGCTCGACCAGATGCGCAACCTGTCGCAGACCGGCTCGCGCGACGCGGCGCGGCAGATGCTCGACAATCTGCGCCGCATGCTCGAGGGTTTGCGCGTCGGCATGCCGATGATGTCCTCGCCGCAGGGCCTCCAGGCGCGCGAGGCGCAACGCGCGCTGGACGCGATCCGCCGCGACGAACAGTCGCTGCTCGACAGCACCTTCCTCCGCGCGCACGACAACATGCCCGGCGGCGCCTCGCCCGACGAGCAGGGCGCCGGGTTGCAGGAGGCGATCCGGCATCGGCTGGGCGACGCGATGCAGGCGCTGGGCGACATGGGGCTCGACATCCCCGACGGGCTCGGCGAGGCGGAGCAGCGGATGCGCGAGGCCGCCGGCGCGCTCGGCCGCGGCGATCTCGACGAGGCGGTGCGGGCGGAGACCCAGGCGCTCGACAAGCTCGGCCAGGGCGCGCGCGCGGCGGCGCAGGCGATGGCCGACAAGATGGGCGGCACCGGACCCGCCGACCGCGCGGGCAAGGAAGGGCGCGATCCGCTCGGGCGCGAGCTGCCCGGCACCGGGGCGGATATCGGCGACACGGTGAAGATCCCGACCGAGGGCGACGTGCAGAAGGCGCGCGAAGTGCTCGACGAGCTGCGCCGGCGCTCGGGCGAGCTCGCCCGGCCGCGCGACGAGCGCGACTATCTCAACCGGCTGCTCGAACAGCTGTACTGAACCGGGCGCTCCGCCGCATTCATTCGTCATGCCCGGGTCGGGCAAAGCCCGCGACCCGGGGCATCCACGATCTTTCCGCGGCGGCACGTGGATGGCCGGGTCAAGCCCGGCCATGACAATAGAAATCGGGTTGAAGCGCGGGCGCTACTTCGACTGCGTTCCCGCGCCCTCGGCGGGCTTCATGTCAGGCGCCATCTTGCCGGCCATCGGCTTGGCCTGGACGAAGGTGACCTCGAACCGGCTGGCATGCGGGTCGGGTTGGTCGAGCGTGATCTTGAAGCCGATGGTGCCCTGCGCGTCGAGCGTGGGCTGCGGCGGATCGATCACCGTCTCCTGGAGCAGCGTCTTGCCGTCGTAGAGCGCGAGGCGGAGATACGGAATCTGGCGCGGCTTGTCGGCGTTGTTGGCGATCACGCCGCGCACCACCAGCACCTCGGTGCCGTTCTGCACCAGCCGCTCGGAACTGTAGTCGCGGAACTTGAGATCGGCGCCGACCACCTGGTTGCGCAGATGCGCCATCTCGTAGTAGCGCGCCGCCGCCGGCCAGCGCTCGATCACGCGGTCCTGGAACAGGAACAGCACGCCGCCCGCGATCACCAGCACCAGCAGGATCAGGATCAGCCACAGTCCGACGGCGCCGCGCCGCCTGGGCTCCTCCGGCTCGTCGACCGGGGAGGCGAATACGTCGGGGATCGGCGCCGGCGGCGCCTCCATCATCATCTCGGCGATGCGGTCCATGGGATTGCCCCCGGAATCCGCGGTCTCGCGCGCCTCGTCCTCCATCGCCTGGGCGAGCAGGTCGTTGGCGACCGAGGCCTCCTCCGGCGAATCGGGCGGCGGCGGTTCCTGCCAGCCGGGCGACTCGCCGGCCGCCAGCGCGTCGGCCAGGGCGGCCGCCGGCGCCGGGGCGGGCGCGGCCATCGAGCCGCCACCCTTCTGGCCGGTCTCGGGCATCTGCCGCCACTTGTCGTGACAGCGGGAGCACCGGACCATCCGGCCAGTGGGACCGATCGCTATGTCGGGAACCTTGAACTTCGACTGGCAGTTCGGGCAGGTGACGAGCATCGGCCTCTAGAGCCTGTAACCGTTTGTTCTTTATAGGCCCGTGGCCGTTACAACACAAGCCCGGGGTGGTTTAAGCCCCGCGCGGCGGGCCGGAATCCGGCCCACTCGTCAGTGGACGGGGCGCCGAGCGCCATGCGATTCTCTCGCCGGCGAGGGGACGGCGTGCGCGCAAAACCTGTCGAGACCGGCAATGTCGTGCAGCTCGAGAAGATCGGCCTCCGCTACGGCCGCGGGCCGGAAATCTTGCAGGATATCTCGCTCGCCCTTCCGGCCGGCTCGTTTCATTTCCTGACCGGACCGTCCGGCGCCGGCAAATCCTCGCTCCTCGGCCTGATGTATCTCGCGCTGCGGCCCTCGCGCGGGCGGATCACCATCTTCGACCGCGACATCGCGCGCGCGCGACGCTTCCAGCTGCCCGCGCTGCGCCGCCGCATCGGCGTTGTGTTCCAGGATTTCCGCCTGCTCGACCATCTGAGCACGCTCGACAATGTCGCGCTGCCGCTGCGGGTGTCGGGCGTGCCCGAGCGCGACGTGCAGAAATTCGTCCCCGATTTGCTCGACTGGGTGGGGCTGGCCGACCAGCTCGCCGCCAAGCCGCCGACCCTCTCGGGCGGGCAGAAGCAGCGGGTGGCGATCGCCCGGGCGGTGATCGGCCGGCCCGACCTGCTGCTGGCCGACGAGCCCACCGGCAATGTCGACGACAGCATCGCCATGCGGCTGATGTATCTGTTCGAGGAGCTCAACCGCCTCGGCACCACCGTTCTGGTCGCCACCCATAACGAGGCCCTGGTCCAGCGCCTCAACCGCCCTGCGCTGCGCATCGAGGACGGCCAGGTCGTGCGCGCATGAAGGGCATCGGCGCCGGGCGCACGGACCTTCCGCTCAAGGGCGACGCGACCAGCCGCTTCCTGCCCTGGCTGGTGGCGCCGATGGTGTTCCTCTCCGCCGTCGCGCTGGCGGCGGCCTTCCTGCTCTACGCGCTGATCGGGCGCTGGGACCGCGACGTGTCCGGCACGCTCACCGTCGAGATCGCCGCCGCGCCGGGCGATGCCGCCGCCGCCGCCGACAAGACCCACGCCGAGGTGGAGACGGCGATCCGCCTGCTCAAGGACACGCCCGGCGTGATCGACGCGCGGGCGCTGCCGCAGGCCGAGCTGGCGCAGCTGCTCGCGCCCTGGCTGGGCGACCGCGACCTGCTCAAGCAGCTGCCGCTGCCCGCGCTGATCGACGTGAGCCTGCGCGCCGACGACCGTCCCGATCTCGCGGCGCTGGCCAAGCGCCTGGCCGCCCAGGTGCCCGACGCTACGCTCGACGATCATCGCGTTTGGCTGCTGCGGCTGATCGACCTGTCCCGCACGGTGGCGGTGCTGGCGATCGTCATCGTCGCGCTGATCGGCGCGGTGACCTCGGCCACCGTGGTCTACGCCACCCGCACCGGCATGGCGGTGCACCGCGAGGTGATCGAGGTGCTGCACCTGATCGGCGCCACCGACGACTATATCGCCCGCCAGTTCGCCGGCCGCGCCTTCGTGCTCGGCCTCGAGGGCGGCATCGTCGGGCTGGTGATGACCGCGCCGGTGCAGCTCGGACTCGGGCTGGTGGCGCGCCACATCGAGGGCGGATTTCTGTCCGATCTCGCCATGCCGCCGCTCGGCTGGGCCGCCTGCGCCGTGCTCCCGGTGGCGGCCGCGATTCTCGCCATGGTGACCGCGCGCCTGACCGTGCACGGCACCCTGGCGCGGATGCTGTAGGCGCATGTTCCGCCGCGAACGCCGCCCGCGCCGCTGGCCCATCCCGCTCGCCCTGCTGGTGCTCGCCTGGCTGGGCGGGCTGGTCTGGTTCGCCGCCACCGTGCCCGACCGGGTCGACGATGCCGACACGCCCACCGATGCGATCGCCGTGCTCACCGGGGGCAGCGGGCGGATCGATGTCGGGCTCGACCTGCTGCATCGGGGGCTGGCGAAGAAGCTGTTCGTCTCCGGCGTCTATCGCGGGGTCGATGTCGCCGAGCTGCTCAAGCTGGCGCGCCAGAGCCCGGCCGACGTGGAATGCTGCGTGGTGCTCGGCCATGCCGCCGACAACACGGCCGGCAACGCCGAGGAGACGGCGGCCTGGATGCGCGCGGAAGGCTTCCATTCGCTGCGCCTGGTCACCGCCAACTATCACATGCGCCGCGCTTTGCTCGAATTCCGCGCCGCGATGCCCGGCGCGACCATCGTGCCCCATCCGGTGTTCCCCGACGCGGTGCATCAGGGCCGCTGGTGGATGTGGCCCGGCACCACCCGGCTCATCCTCGGCGAGTATGTGAAGTATCTGGTCGCGCTGGCCGCCACCGCGCTCGGCGCCGACGAAGCGCCGCCGGGCGCCGGATGACGCTGCTCCGCTCGCTGCTCTACCAGCTACTGTTCGTGCCCTGGACGCTGATCTGCGGCCTCGCCTTCCTGCCGTTCCTGTTGGTATCGCGGCGCGCGGTGCAGCGGGCCGCGGCGGGATGGTTGGAGGGCGCGCATCTGCTCCAGCGCCTGGTCCTCGGCCTGCGCTACGAGGTGCGCGGACGCGGGAACATCCCCACCGGCGCGGCGCTGTTCGCGTCCAAGCACCAGTCGGCCTGGGAGACGCTGATCTTCCATGCGCTGCTGGCCGACTGCGCCTTCGTGCTGAAGAAGGAGCTGCTGTGGCTGCCGCTGGTCGGCCTCTATCTGCTGCGCAGCGGCCAGATCGTGGTCGACCGTTCGGGCGGGGCAGGGGCGATGACGCGCACGCTGCGCGACGCCAGGGCGGCCGTGGCCGAGGGGCGCCAGGTGGTGATCTTCCCCGAGGGCCACCGCCAGCCGCCGGGCGCGACCGGCGAATATCTGCCCGGAGTCGCGCTGCTGTACGACGGGCTCGACGTGCCGCTGATTCCGGTGGCGCTGAATTCCGGCCTGTTCTGGGGCCGCAATGCGCTGGTCCGCCGCCCGGGGCGGATCGTGATCGAATTCCTGCCCGCTCTGCCCAAGGGACTTGCCAAGCGTGC
>JASHSH010000120.1 GCA_030040955.1 Rhodospirillales bacterium | reverse complement strand
TGGGCCGGGCGGCGTTGGCCGGCGCGCGTGCCGGACGCGGTGATCGCGCGCGTGGTCGCTTCCGCGTTGCGCACCTGCGCGGGCGGCATCCGCGGGCGGAGCTGGCGGCCCCAGCCGGGCGGTCCGACCACCTGGCCGTCCCGCATCACCACCTTGCCGCGCACGATCGTCATCACCGGCGCGCCCACCACGCCGCGGCCCTCATAGGGCGTGACCTTCGATTTCGATTTGAGCTGGGAGGCGCGGATGGTCTCGCGCCGGTCGGGATCGACGATCGCGATGTCGGCATCCGAGCCAACCTGGAGCACGCCCTTGCGCGGGTAGAGCCCGAAGGCGCGCGCCGGCGCGGCCGAGGCCACCTTGACGTAATGCTCGATCGTCATCCGTCGCGCGTGGACCTCGGTCAGCATCAGCCGCATCGAGGTCTCCACGCCGGGGAATCCGCACGAGCAATCCCAGATGCTGTGCTGGTGCTTCTCCTCGACCGAATGCGGCGCGTGGTCGGTGGCCAGAATGTCGATGGTCCCGTCGAGCAGCGCCTCGAACAGCGGCTCCTGATGCCCCGGCTCGCGGATCGGCGGATTGACGCGCAGCACCGATCCGGCCGGTCCGACCATGTCGGCGGTCGACAGCAGCATGTATTGCGGGCAGGTCTCGACCGTGAGGTCCACGCCGCGGCGCTTGGCGTCCCGGATGAAGGGCAGACTCAGCCGGGTGCTTTCGTGCGCGATATGGACGCGGCAGCCGGTCCATTCGGAGAGCACGATGGTCCGATTCAGCGCCTCCAGCGCGCAGACGTCGGGCCGGGCCGCGAGATGGGCGAGCAGATCGGTACGCCCGGCCTCCTTCAGCTTGGCCTCGCGCCAGAACAGGATCGGCGAGTTCTCCGCGTGAACGGTGCAGCGCAGGCCGAGCGCGGCGAGGATCTCGAATCCTTCCAGGATCGCGCCGTCGGGAGGGCAGGGCAGATTGCCGGTGGTGTTGCCGAGGAACAGCTTGAACCCGATCGCGCCGGCCTCGGCCAGCGCCGGGATCGAGTCGAGATTGTCGTCGCCGAGCAGGCCGTAGATGCCGAAATCGACCACCGCCTTCGCCGAGGCCGCGTCGAGCTTGAGACGGAAATGATCGAGGGTGTCGGTGGGCGGCTCGGTGTTGGGCATCTCGAACACGGTCGTGACCCCGCCCGCGGCCGCGGCGGCGGTGCCGCTCGCCCAGTCCTCCTTGTATTCGAGGCCCGGCTCGCGGAAATGCACATGCACGTCGATGGCGCCGGGAAGCACGAGGCGGCCGGTGGCATCGACCGTATCGCGCGCCACCGGCATGGTCTCGGCGCGGCCGATCGCGCAAACCAGCCCATCCTTGATCGCGAGGCTCGCCGCGGTGCGCCCGGTCTCGTTCACGATCGTACCGCCGCGAACCACCAGATCGGCGACGAATTCCGCCACCTTCACCTCCTCGGGCCGCCTCGACGCCAGCCGACGAATTCCGCGCCATCCGCGCCGCGCGAATTCCCGCGACCGCGGGCGCAGCATGCGCGAGCCGCGAACTTCCGTCGAGTCTTGTCTGGCGCGCGCGAACGCTTCCGAGCCGTCCAGCGCGACAGCCGGCCCTTCCGCCCGGCCGAGGATCGGCTGTAGATAGGGACGCTCCGGGAGGCGAATACATCGTCGACGACATGGCCGATACCGCCTTGAAGCGGGCGCTGATATTCGGATCGGAACCGTTTGCCGGCCTTGACCGCAATCCGGCGTCCGAGATCGCCTCGTCGCTCGACGGTCTACGCCTGTCGGGCTACGCCCTGACCGGCGCGGCCGTGCCGGCCACGTATCGCGAGTTGCCGTCCCGGCTGACGGAATTGCTGACCGGATGCCGCTACGATCTGGTGATCGGGCTGGGTCTCCATATCGGCGCGCCGACCATTCGAGTCGAGACCACTTCGGTGAACCGTCTCGACTTCGACATCGCCGACAATGACGGATTGATGCTGCGCGATCGCCCGATCGATCCGCAAGGTCCGCTGGCGCGCACGGCAAGCTTCGCGGCGCCCGCGATCGTGCGCGCCATCCTGGCCAGGGACATTCCGGCCCGGCTGTCGCATCACGCGGGCACTCATCTTTGCAATCTCGCGCTCTACCATGCGCTGTCGGTCGCCGACGAGACCGCGGCGGTCGGCTTCATCCATCTGCCTCTTCTGACCGAGCAGGTCGCGCGGTCCCTGACCGGCTCGCCGGGCGAGCATCGCGCGGCGGTGCGGGCCATCGAAAACCTGCCTTCGATGTCGAAGGACATGCAGCTCGCCGCCGTGCGGGAGGCGCTCGCCGTCGCCGGAATCGCTGCCGCAGATTCTCCGGATATCCGTCATATCGGCCGCGGCATCGAATAGAAGCTCAGCCAAGCTCGACTCATGTGAAGCCGGGTCGAGAGTCGATACGAATTCGGCCGATCAAGTGTGAGCGGCGCGCTCCGGCCCGAAGGCGCGGGTATGTCCTTCCGCGAGAGAAATACGCGTGACCTCCAACCGCACGCCGCGGCCGAAGCGGCCATCTTGCGACCTAATCGGAAACGGGCTTCGCTGGCCGGAGCCTGGGCAAAGTGGTCGTCGCGATTGCGGCGTCCTGGGGAATCTCGGGTTCGCGAACCGTGTAGCGACGCGGCGGAACGCCGAACCGCGCGGTAAAGGCCTTGATGAAGTTCGAAACGTGGTTGTAGCCCACGCGGAACGCGACATCCTTAAGAAGGATCCGCTCGCGCTC
>JASHSH010000119.1 GCA_030040955.1 Rhodospirillales bacterium | reverse complement strand
GGCCATCGTGCGCAGCATCGAATAGCTGGTGCCGCCGCCGACATCGGTGGCGAGCCCCACCCGCAGCCCGGCGCGGCGCGCACGCGCGAGTCCGAACAATCCGCTGCCGATGAACAGGTTCGAGGTCGGGCAGAAGGAGGCCGCGCCGCCGAGCGCGGCCATGCGCGCGAGCTCGGCGTCGGTCAGGTGGATGCAATGGGCGAAAATCGCGCGCGGGCCGACGAGCCCATGCCGGACATAGACGTCGAGATAGCCCTCGGCCTCGGGAAACAGCTCGTGCACCCAGCGGATCTCGTCCTTGTTCTCGGCGAGATGCGTCTGCATGCCGAGATCGGGAAATTCGCGGAACAGCCGCCCGGCCATGGCGAGCTGGGCCGCGGTCGAGGTCGGCGCGAAGCGCGGCGTAAGCGCGTAGGTGAGGCGGTCGCGCCCGTGCCAGCGCGCGATGAGGGCGCGATTGTCGGCCTCGGCGGTGGCTACATCGTCGCGCAAGGGTTCGGGGCAGTTGCGGTCCATCATCACCTTGCCCGCCTGCATTCGCATCCGCCTCTTTCGCGCGGCGGCGAAGAAGGCATCGACCGATTGCTTATGCACGGTGGGGAAGACCGACGCCGTGGTGGTGCCGTTGCGCAGCAGCTCGGCGAGGAAGAATTCGGCCGCCTCGGCGGCGTGCGCGGGATTGGCGAAGCGGCCCTCCTCGGGGAAGGTGTAACGTTCGAGCCAGTCGAGCAGCTGCGCGCCGTAGGAGGCGATCACGTCGACCTGGGCCGAATGGATATGGGTGTCGACGAAGCCGGGCAGGATCAGCTTGCCGCGCCGGTCGTCGAATATATGCCCGCCGCCCGTCGGCAGCTCGTCGGGACGCAGGATGCCGGCGACGCGGCCGTCTTCGACCGCGAGGCAGGCATCCTCCCGGTAATCCCAGGCCGACGGGCCGGCCGTCTCGCCCGGATCGGCCAGGAAATGCAGGATCGAACCGCGAACGAAGCGCATGCCTCCCCCTGCCCGCCGGGCGCGATCCCGGCGCGCGGCCCGCAGGGTAGGCCGGAAGGCGGAGCCGATCCAGGGGGAGGGTCGGATTTATATACGGAATTTATATGCCGGGCCGCCCCGACACCTCTCGAATTTATACGGCCCCGCATGGAATCTATGCACCGGCCCGCGATCCGCGCGGGGGAGTAGGCCGATGCTGGATGCGATCCTGCTGCTGGTCGGCGTCGGATTTTTCGCCGCCGCCACCCTCTACGTCATCGGCTGCGACCGTCTCTGAGGAGACTTCGATGATCTTCGACTATGTCCTCGGCGGCGCGGTGACGCTGGCCGTGACGGCATATCTCGTTTTCGCGCTGATCCGCCCCGAGCGGTTCTGAGGAGCCCACGGACATGACCGGCAACGGCTGGGTTCAGCTGATCGTCTATTGCGCGATCGTGACGCTGCTCACGCGGCCGCTGGGCGGCTATATGGCGCGCGTGTTCAACGGCGAACGCACGCCGCTTTCGCCCCTGCTGCGTCCGCTCGAGCGGGCGATCTACCGCGTCTGCGGGGTGGACGAGCGCGCCGAGCAGCATTGGGTGGTGTACGCGGCGGCGATGCTGTTCTTTTCGCTCGCCGGCTTCGTCTCGCTCTACGCGTTGCAGCGCCTCCAGGGCTATCTGCCGTTCAACCCGGCCGGACAGGGCGCGGTCGAGCCGAGCCTGGCCTTCAACACCTCGATCAGCTTCATCACCAACACCAACTGGCAGTCCTACACGCCCGAGACCACGATGAGCTATCTGGTCCAGATGGCCGGACTCACCGTGCACAATTTCGTCTCGGCGGCGACCGGCATCGCGCTGGCGGTGGCGCTGGTGCGCGGCTTCGCGCGGCGCCAGGCCTCGACCATCGGCAATTTCTGGGTCGATCTGACGCGCTGCACCCTTTACATCCTGCTGCCGGTTTCGGTGGTGGTCGGGTTGTTCTTCGTCTGGCAGGGAATGCCGCAGAACCTGAACGCCTATACCGAGGCGACCACGCTGGAGGGCGCCAAGCAGGTGATCGCGCAGGGTCCGGTCGCCTCGCAGGAGGTGATCAAGATCTTCGGCACCAACGGCGGCGGGTTCTTCAACGCGAACTCGGCGCATCCTTACGAGAATCCCAACGCGCTGACCAACTTCGTCCAGATGATCCTGATCTTCGCCATCGGCGCCGGCCTGACCAACATGTTCGGCCGGATGGTGAAGGACGAGCGCCAAGGCTGGGCGATCTATGCCGCCATGGGCGTGCTGTTCCTCGGCGGCGCGATCACCGCGCTGCTTGCCGAGTCCGAGCCGAACCCGCATTTCGCCGCGTTCGGCGTCGACGGCGTGGCCGGCCCGGCGCAGGCCGGCGGCAACATGGAGGGCAAGGAGGTGCGCTTCGGCATCGCCGATTCCGCCCTGTTCGCCACCGTGACCACCGACACCTCCTGCGGCGCGGTCAATTCGATGCACGACAGCTTCATGCCGCTGGGCGGATTCGTGCCGCTGGTCGATATCGAGCTTGGCGAGGTGATCTTCGGCGGCGTGGGGAGCGGCCTCTACGGCATGCTCGCCTTCGCCATCGTGGCGATGTTCGTGGCCGGGCTGATGGTCGGGCGGACGCCGGAATATCTGGGCAAGAAGCTCGAATCGAAAGAGATCCGGATGACGATCCTGGCGCTGCTGTCGCTGCCCCTGTCGATCCTCGGCTGGACCGCGCTCGCCACCGTGGTGCCGGAGGGGCTGGCGGGGATCGCCAACACTGGCCCGCACGGCTTCTCGGAAATCCTCTACGCCTATTCCTCGTCCACCGGCAACAATGGCAGCGCCTTCGCCGGCATCAACGCGAACACGCTGTTCTACAACACCACGCTCGCCGGGGCGATGCTGATCGGCCGCTTCATCTTCGTAATCCCCCTGCTCGCGGTGGCCGGCTCGCTGGCGTCGAAGAAGCTGCTGCCGCCCTCGGCCGGGACGTTCCCCACGCACAGCCCGCTGTTCGTCGGCCTGCTGGTCGCGGTGGTGGCGATCCTGGGCGGGCTCACCTATTTCCCGGCCGTCTCGCTCGGGCCGATCGTCGAGCAGGCGGCGATGACCGCGGGCACGCTCTATCCCGCGCCGTCGCCCTGATCCGGCTCGCCGGCATTCCAAGGACATCGCCATGACCCCCGACGCCGCCCACGCCGCCCCCTCGCGCCAGCAGCCCTTCGCGCGCCAGATGCAGCCGCTGTCGCTGTTCGAGCGCTCGCTCCTGGTGCCGGCGATCTGGGCCTCGTTCCGCAAGCTCGACCCGCGCACGCTGGCGCGCAACCCGGTGATGTTCGTGGTCGAGATCGTCTCGGTGCTGACCACCGTGTTCTTTGTCCGCGACCTGATCGTGGGCGGGGGCCAGGTGGTGGGCACCAACGCGTTGTTCTCCGGCCAGATCGCGGCCTGGCTGTGGTTCACCGTGCTGTTCGCCAATTTCGCCGAGGCGGTGGCCGAGGGCCGCGGCAAGGCGCAGGCCGACAGTCTGCGCCGCATGCGCACCGATACTCGCGCCAAGCGGCTCGTGGGCGCGGATGGGCGCAAGTTCGACCTGGTCGACGCCGCCCAGCTCAAACCGGGCGACGTGGTGCTGGTCGAGGCGGGCGACTTCATCCCCAGCGACGGCGAGGTGATCGAGGGCGTGGCCTCGGTCGACGAATCCGCGATCACCGGCGAGTCCGCCCCCGTGATTCGCGAATCGGGCGGCGACCGCTCGGCGGTCACCGGCGGCACGCGGGTGACTTCCGACTGGCTGAAGGTGCGCATCACCGCGGCGCAGGGCGCGACCTTCCTCGACCGCATGATCTCCCTGGTCGAGGGCGCGGTGCGGCAGAAGACGCCGAACGAGATCGCGCTCAACATTCTGCTCGCCGGGATGACGATCATCTTCGTGTTCGCCACGGTCACCATCCCGAGCTTCGCCGCCTATGCCGGCGGCGCGGTCTCGGTGGTGGTGCTGATCGCGCTGTTCGTCACCCTGATCCCGACCACCATCGGCGCGCTGCTCTCCGCCATCGGCATCGCCGGCATGGACCGCCTCGTGCGCTTCAACGTGCTCGCCATGTCGGGCCGCGCGGTGGAGGCGGCCGGCGATGTGGATACGCTGCTGCTCGACAAGACCGGCACGATCACCCTGGGCAACCGCCAGGCGGCCGAGTTCATCTCGCTGACCGGGGTCGCCGACCGCGACCTGGCCGACGCGGCGCAGCTTGCCTCGCTGTCCGACGAGACGCCGGAGGGCCGCTCGATCGTGGTGCTGGCCAAGGGGCGCTACGGCATCCGCGGCCGCGACATGGCGCCCTTGAACGCCCGCTTCATCCCGTTCTCCGCGCAGACCCGCATCAGCGGCATCGATCTCGAAGGTTCCTCGATCCGCAAGGGCGCGGTGGACGCGGTGCTCGCCTTCGTCGATCCGGCCTTCGCCGCCCAGCGCGGCGCGGGCCAGCGCAGCCCGATGCAGGACGCGCAGGCGCGCGAGCTGACCCAGATCGCCGAGCGCGTCGCCAAGTCGGGCGGCACTCCGCTGGCGGTGGCGCGCGACGGCCGCCTGCTCGGCGTCATCCACCTGAAGGACATCGTCAAGGGCGGCATCCGCGAACGCTTCGCCGAGCTGCGCCAGATGGGCATCCGCACGGTGATGATCACCGGCGACAATCCGCTCACCGCCGCGGCGATCGCGGCCGAATCGGGGGTCGACGACTTCCTCGCCCAGGCCACGCCCGAGGACAAGCTGCGGCTGATCCGCCAGGAGCAGGCCCAGGGCAAGCTGGTGGCGATGTGCGGCGACGGCACCAACGACGCGCCGGCCCTCGCCCAGGCCGATGTCGGGGTGGCGATGAACACCGGCACCATGGCGGCGCGCGAGGCCGGCAACATGGTCGACCTCGACTCCGACCCGACCAAGCTGATCGAGATCGTGGCCATCGGCAAACAATTGCTGATGACGCGCGGCGCGCTCACCACCTTCTCGATCGCCAACGACGTGGCCAAGTATTTCGCCATCATCCCGGCGATGTTCGCCGCCTTCTATCCGCAGCTCGGCCTGCTCAACATCATGCGGCTGCACTCGCCGGAGAGCGCGATTCTCTCGGCGATCGTGTTCAACGCGCTGATCATCGTCGCGCTGATCCCGCTCAGCCTGCGCGGCGTGACCTACCGGCCGACCGGCGCCGCGCGGGTGCTGGCGCGCAATCTCGTCATCTACGGCATCGGCGGCATCCTGGTGCCCTTCGTCGGCATCAAGGCGATCGATCTGATCGTCACCGCCCTCGGCCTGGCCTGAGGTGTAGAACCATGCGCAAGCAAATCCGCCCCGCGATCCTGATGATCGTCGTGATGACCGTGCTCACCGGGCTCGCCTATCCGCTGGCGATGACCGGCATCGCCCAGGCGCTGTTTCCCGCCCAGGCGAACGGCAGCCTGATCGAGAAGGACGGCCGCGTGATCGGCTCGGCGCTGATCGGGCAGAATTTCGCCTCCGAGAAGTATTTCCATCCGCGCCCCTCGGCGATCACCGGCACCGATCCGAACGACCCGACCAAGACCGTCGCCACGCCCTACGACGCATCCAATTCGGGCGCCTCGAACCTGGCGCCGACCAGCCAGGCGCTGATCGACCGGGTGAAGGGCGACGCCGCCAAACTCAAGGCCGAGAACCCGAACCAGCCGATCCCGGTCGACCTGGTCACCAGCTCGGCGAGCGGGATCGACCCCGACATCACCCCGGCCGGCGCGTTGTTCCAGGTGCCGCGGGTGGCCAGGGCGCGCGGGCTCACCGAGGACCAGCTGCGCACCCTGGTGCTGCGCAATATCCAGACCCGCTTCGCCGGCGTGCTCGGCGAGCCGCGCGTCAACGTGCTCGCGCTGAACCTGGCGCTCGACGCGCTCGCCGCCGGCAAGTAACGGAGCGCGCACCCCCGTCCGCCGCGGGGGTGCAAAGCGGGCCGGTTCGCGCTAGTCTCGCGGCCGGCCCGTTACCCCCGCCCCTCCATGGACGACCGACCGGACCGAGACAACCGCCCATCGCCCGAGGCGCTGCTCCAGCAGGTGGCGCGCGAGGCGCGCGGCCGGCTGAAGGTGTTCCTCGGCGCCGCGCCCGGCGTGGGCAAGACCTACGAGATGTTGCAGACGGCGCGGGCGCGCAAGTCCGAGGGCGTCGACCTGGTGGTCGGCCTGGTCGAGACGCACGGACGGCGCGAGACCGAGGCGCTGCTCGAGGGACTCGAGGTGGTCCCCCGCCGCTGGGTGGAATACAAGGGCCGCTGGCTCGAGGAGATGGACCTCGACGCGATCCTGGCGCGCCGGCCCAAGCTGGTCCTGGTCGACGAGCTCGCGCACACCAACGCGCCCGGCGGGCGGCACCCCAAGCGCTATCTCGACGTCGAGGAGCTGCTCGACGCCGGCATCGACGTCTACACCACGCTGAACATCCAGCACGTCGAAAGCCTGAACGACGTGGTGGCCAAGATCACGCGCATCCGGGTGCGCGAGACCGTGCCCGATTCGATGATCGACCGCGCCGACGAGGTCGAGGTGGTGGACCTCACGCCCGAAGACCTGATCCAGCGCCTCAAGGAGGGCAAGGTCTACGTGCCGCAGCAGGCCGAGCGGGCGATGCGGCATTATTTCGCCCCCGGCAACCTGACCGCGCTGCGCGAGCTGGCGCTGCGCCGCACCGCGCAGCAGGTCGACGAGCAGATGGTCAACTACATGCGGGCGCACGCCATCCCCGGCCCCTGGGCCGCGGGCGAGCGCGTGCTGGTCTGCGTGAGCGAGGACCCGGGCTCGACCGCGCTGGTGCGCTATGCGCGCCGCTTCGCCGACCGCATCCGCAGCCCGTGGACCGCCATCTATGTCGAGACCACGCGCGCGCAGCGGCTGTCCGACGCCGAGCGCGACCGCGTGTCGGAATGCCTGCGCCTGGCCGAGCGGCTCGGCGGCGAGGCGGTGACCGTGCCCGGCCACGATATCGGCTCGGGCGTGGTCGCCTACGCGCAGGAAAACAACTTCACCCATATCGTGATCGCCAAATCGTCGCGCTCGCGCTGGTCGGAGATGCTGCGCGGCTCGGTGACGCACCAGCTGATCCGCCGCGCCGGCGACATCAGCGTGCACGTGATCTCGGCGCACAGCGCGGCCACCGCGGCGGCCGCGGCGGCCGAGCCCGAGGAAGCGGTGCAGACCGCCGAGGCGCCCGAGGAATCGGATGTGCGCGCCTATGTCGGCAGCCTGGGGATCGTCGGCGCCGCGCTCGGGCTGGGTCTGCTGGTCCGCGACTATCTCGCGGTGTCGAGCATCGAGCTGGTGTTCCTGACCGCGGTGCTGGCGACCAGCATCGTCTACGGGCTGTGGGCGTCCCTCGTGGCGTGCCTGGCCAGCGTGATCGTCTACAACTACTTCTTCCTGCCGCCCTACTACACCTTCACCATCAATGGACCGGAGAATTTCGTCGCCCTGTTCTTCTTCGCCGTGGTGGCGGTGATCGCCAGCAACCTGACCGCCCGCGTGCGCGCCCAGGCCCTGGCCGCGCGCCAGCGCGTGAAGACGACCGAAGACCTCTACCAGTTCAGCCGGAAGCTCGCCGGCGCGGTGACGCTCGACGATCTGCTGTGGGCGATGGCCTACCAGATCGCGCTGATGCTGAAGGTGCGCGTGGTGCTGCTGCTGCCGGAGGGCGATTCGGTCGCGGTGCGCGCCGGCTATCCGCCGGAGGACAATCTCGACGAGGCCGACCTCGCCGCCGCCAAATGGTGCTGGGGCAACAACCGCTCGGCCGGCAGGGGCGCCGACACGCTGCCCGGCGCCAAGCGCCTGTTCCTGCCGATGCGCACGGGTCGCGGCGCGGTCGGCGTGGTCGGGCTCGACAACGACCGGCCCGGACCGCTGCTCACGCTCGACCAGCGCCGGCTGCTGGACGCGCTGTCCGACCAGGCGGCGCTGGCGATCGAGCGCGTCAACTTGGCGCGCGACGTGGACCAGGCGCGGCTGGCGGCGGAGACCGAGCGGCTGCGCTCCGCGCTGCTGACTTCGATCTCGCACGATCTGCGCACGCCGCTCGCCTCGATCCTCGGCTCGGCGACCAGCCTGCGCACCTACCGCGACTCGCTGAGCGATTCGGCGCGCGAAGAGCTGATCACCACCATCCAGGAGGAGTCCGAGCGCCTCAACCGCTTCATCGGCAACCTGCTCGACATGACGCGGCTGGAATCGGGCGCGATCAAGCCCGGCCTCGACCTGGTCGATCTCGCCGACGTGGTGGGTTCCGCGCTCGAACGCGCGGGCAAGGTGCTGGCCGGACACCGCGTCAAGATCGACCTGTCCGCCGATCTGCCGATGCTGCGCCTCGATCCGGTGCTGTTCGAGCAGGTGCTGTTCAACCTGCTCGACAACGCAGCCAAATACGCGCCCATCGGCACCGAGATCCAGCTGCGCGCGCGGCGTCAAGGCGACTCGGTGCAGGTGCAGGTGCTCGACCAGGGCGACGGCATCCCGCCCGCCGATCTCGAACGCGTGTTCGACAAGTTCTACCGGGTCTACACCACCGATAGGAAGCGCGCCGGTACCGGGCTTGGGCTCGCCATCTGCCGGGGCTTCGTCGCCGCCATGGGCGGGACCATCGTCGCCGGCAACCGCGAGGACGGGCCGGGCGCGGTGTTCACCATCGCCATGCCGGTGCCGGCCGAGCGCATCCAGCCGCGACGGGCGGACGTGTCGTGAGCGCCGGCGGGCAGCCGGTGCGGATGCTGATCTGCGAGGACGATCCGGCGATCCGCCGCTTCCTGCGCACCAGCCTGACCGCGCAGGGCTATCACGTCGCCGAGGCGGAACGCGGCGAGGGCGCGATCGAGGCCGTCGAGCACGGGCCGGTGGACGCGCTGGTGCTCGATCTCGGCCTGCCCGACATCGACGGCATCGAGGTGATCCGCCGCCTGCGCGGCGAGGGCAAGCTGGTGCCGATCATCGTGCTCACCAGTCGCGCCGACGAGAAGGGCAAGGTCGCCGCGCTCGATCTCGGCGCCGACGACTATGTGACCAAGCCGTTCGGCATCGACGAGCTGCTCGCCCGCATCCGCGCCGCGCTGCGCCACGGGTTGCAGGAGCGCGGCGAGGCGCCGGTGTTCAAGAGCGGCGATCTGCGCGTCGACATCGTGCGCCGCCTGGTCAGCGTGCGCGGCCAGGAGGTCAAGCTTTCCCCGCGCGAATACGACCTGCTGCGCCTGCTCGTCGCGCATGCCGGCAAGGTGCTGACCCACAAATTCCTGCTGCGCGAACTGTGGGGCGGCGAATCGGACGTCGCTTACTTGCGCATGTATATCCGTTCGCTGCGCCAGAAGATCGAGGCCGATCCCGAGCGGCCGCAGCATATCCAGACCGAGACGGGCGTCGGCTACCGGCTGCGGATGATTGACTAACATCGCCGCCCTTGTCGGGGACGCCGCGCGATCCCCATATAACGGCAGGGCATCGCGGGCGGAGGGATCATCCGACATGGGCATGTTGTTCGAGGGCGCGTGGCGCGAGGAGGATGTTCGCATCCAGTCCGCGGACGGGCAGTTCCAGCGCCCGGAGACCCAGTT
>JASHSH010000118.1 GCA_030040955.1 Rhodospirillales bacterium | reverse complement strand
AGAATGGCTTGAAAGACGGTGGCAACACATGCTGGCATGGTAAGTGGAGGTACGTTTTCTATTGGGACACTAAGCCGAGTGCCCCTGACTGCTGAGCGCGTAGTCAGAGGCCTTCCATGCTGCATGATCCGCCGTTCACCGCGAAATCACTCGCCGAGCGTTGGTCGGTCGACGAGAGCCAGGTGCGCAAGCTATGCCGCGCGGGTTCCTTGCGTCACTTCCGCGTCGGCACGCTGATCCGCATACCGGTGGAAGCGGTCGCCGAGTTCGAGGCCGGCGCGCCCAGCGGCGAACGGCGTTCGCCGGAGGGGCGGCCGCATCCCAAATAGCGCGCGTCGGCACGCTAGCCTGGCCGCCCGCTTGAAGCGCGGGCGCCTGCGGCGTAGAATCTTGGTGGGTGTAGTAGCCCGGAACACGAGTAGGCAGGCGAACCGTTCGCAGCGGGGCACCGGCCGAATGCGAACCGCCTCGGCGGTTCCAGACGACGGCTTGGCGGCCGTCCGTCAACCGGCATCCTATGTCGGGAGGCGGGCGCCATACAATAGCCTCGGCGAAAACGCTCGACCTGTCCTCGTGTCAGGCTACTAACCTCCCGGCGCCAGGGCCGTACCCTGGCAACGGCCTTAGTAGGCTCACGCGAGGTGTCGGCATATGTTCCAATCCATCTCTCGAAGGGAGATCATGATGAACGCCATAGCAATGCCTGCGGCCGTGGGGACGGCCGCCGGCGTCACCATGTCGGACGACGATCGCCAGCTCCTCGATGCACACGGTAGGTGGGCTGCGTTGGCCCAGGAGCGCGACAGACTGAAAATAATGAGGTCCGATATTGAGGGCGACTGCCTAAACAAGAAAATGTCTGCCGAGGCGATCGAGGCGTTTCCCGAATACGCCGAAGCTGTCGATCGAGAAGATGCCGTCGAAGAGCGAATCGCCGAGGTGCTCTGCGAGATCGACGGCATACCGATCAACAGCATGACCGCGGTGGCGGTGCGTCTCGACCTCATGCTCGACCAGGAGACGCCCCCACTTTTCCTCGATGAATGGCACAAAACCAACTACGATCTTGTCACGCTTCTTCTCGCAATGCGCCGTGTCGTGCCAGGCGTCAATCTATTCTCGCGCGCTTATATGAATCCTCCGGGCGTGTGGGAGCGGCTCTGCGCGGAGGACGATCGCGAAAGGGAGCAACGGATCGCGCGTCGAGCGTCTTGAAGAGGGTGCTGCGCCGCGCACCGCAATGGAGAAGGTGACGGCAAAGACCACGGCCCTCCGACGCGCGTTGAGTGAACAGAATCGGCGCGGCTAGGCTGATCCCCGAAAGCCAGGCCCCTCACGCCCGGTCCGCCGCGCCGACCCATTCCAGTGAGGTTCATCGCGTGAGGCGATGAGAATGTCCAAACATACGCAAGATGGGTTGCCGGAGCCCGAGGCGCTTGAGAAATTCCGCCCGAGTCCAGAGTGGCTGCTAAGGGAGGCGGCTGGGCTCGTAAATTGGCGCCGGCACCTGACCGAGCGGCGCCGCGCCGGCGAGCCTGGCGCCGATAAGGCTGACATTGAAGTCGAAAGTGAGACAAGGCGGAAACACGAAAGGTGGCGTCTGCAACGTGAGCATGATTTTTGGAAATCTCTCGCGAACGGAGTATGGCGTGCTCGAGGTTCGCTTCATGATCCGCGCGACGCGCTTGGCCTTCCCGACATCTCTCAATTGGGCGAACTCGTTTGGATAACGCCACAACAGTGGGCATCGCGCCAACTGATGATGGACAAGGATCATGTTGGGCGAGTTCCTGTCGCCGATCGGGCTTCGGAGATCGTCTACGACAACGTTCTCTATTATCCCGAATCGGTGGCCGTCGCGATGGGCGCGGCTGCGGAGCTAGCTACCTCGCCGCGACATGCGGCCAATCCGCCGACTGCATCGGCAGAGGATCAGCCGCAAGGCGGGAACGGAGTACGTCCCGAAACCTCCAAGATGCGAGCCGTTCGCGACGATCTGCTCGCTTCTGGCGCGATCACGCCGTCCATGTCAGCGAAAGCCGCACATCGCGCGGTGGTCAAGCACCTTGGGGTACTAGGCAGCGACGACAAGCCCAAAAAGGGCTTCTCGCTCGCGACCTTCCAAAAGAAGCTTTGGCCGCCGCCTAGCGATTGATCGCGCTCAGACGCGCGCCTGGCTTGGCTCAGCGATCCGACTCTTCGTTAGGCTTGCAATCGCGGCACGCGCCCGTATCCCCACCCCTGAACCCAAGACCGTCCATGAAGGCCTTCGCGGCCCGGAAAGTCGAGAACGGCTTCGACCAGTAGGTGGGCCCGGTTCCCCTGTCTTGGTTGACTTGACCTTTGCCGTCGCGGCAGTGCCTGCAGTGCCCGAAATGGATGCGGGCGCGCTTGCTCGGAGGGATGACTTTCACGTAGTAGGCCATAGGTCTCTATACAGCTTTTGGGCGGGGAAGGCCATGCTCGAGGGGAGCTGGCGGGCTCCGCTCTGGTCCCGGGTGGATTTTGGATAAGCGGATTTCCGATAATCCGAATGGCCTTCGCAGATCGCTCCCGCGCATCGTGACCGCATCCCGGTCTCGCGGAGAGCGTCGGTGCATCACAAGCGCAATCACGTTGAGCCGCAGTTACTGACGCCGAAGGAAACGGCGGCGGTACTGCGCATCTCGCTTGTCACGCTGCGGCGCCTGGCGACAGCGGAACCCGAGCGACTGCCTCGCGTGCATGTCGGTCCGCGCCTGGTGCGCTTCTCGGCCGACGCCGTGGCCGCGTTCATCTCAGCGCCGCGCTGACCAGTCCCGGAGGAATCGATCATGCCCGACACCAAATCCATCACCGTCACGCTCACGACGCCGGTCTATTTGGGCACCGAAAAGGTCATGGAGCTCACCTTCCGGCCGATGCGCGGCGCTGACCTGGTCGCCGCCGGATTGCCGTTCTCGACCGACGGGCGGACCGAGATCAACGCCCCGGCGATGGCGCAGATGATGTCGCGGCTGGCGAACCAGCCGCCTTCGCTGATCGGGCAGCTTACGCCCTACGACTGGATGAACTGTGTGCCGGTGATCATGGGTTTTTTTCGGGCGCCAGTCCCGGCGCCCTCCTCGACCGATACTTCGAGGTCGGAGAGCACTGGGGCGACATCGGGCTCGTGATGCGGCTGACCGTGCCCGAGATGCTCACCTATCTGGCGCACGCGAATCGCATCATCAAGCGCCGCAACGCCGAACGTGACGGCCGCGGGTAGAGGAGGGAGGCGATGGCGCAGATGCAATTCTGGTCAACGATTGCTGAGATCGAACGGGTGACGGCCCCAATCCGCGAGATCACCGCCCCGGTCGCCCGGATCGCGGCGCGCATCGCCGCCCCGGTCGCTCCGATCGCGGCACGCATTGCAGCCCTTCGACTGCACGAGCTCAGGGTTCCTGCGGCCGCGGCCTTTCAGCCCATCGCACTCGCTCACTTGCGCGGTCTGCGCGACCACGCAGTGGACGCCTGGCGGTCGTAACGGAGTCGAGCGAGAACCCTGATGGCCGAAACCGCATCCCGCTTTCAGGCGATCATCACCGTCGTCGACAAGGCGATCGCGCCGCTCCAGGCGATCAACCGCCAAATCGAGGAGATGAAGGCCCCCTGGGCGCATGTCCAGATCGCGATCGGCCAGGCGCGGAAGGAGATGGGCCGCTTCGCCGAGGAAAGCGGGCTCGCCGCCGTGGCCGAGGCTGGCGCCCGGGTGGGCGAGAGCTTCGCCGAGATCGGACGCAAGGTCGCCGAGATCGCGGCGCCGCTCGCCGCCCTGGGCGGCATCGCCTCGATCGGCGGAATCGCCGAGATGGGGCACACTTTCGCCGAAACGGCCGAGCAGCTCAGTAACGCTTCGAAGGCCACTGGCATCGCCGCCTCGGCGCTGTCAGATCTGAAATTCGCCGCGCAGCAGACGAAAGTCCCGTTCGACACGCTCGTCCCGGCGCTGGGCCATCTGAACCGTACCCTC